>QNFE01000001.1 GCA_003645455.1 Gammaproteobacteria bacterium
AAGAAAATAGCGCATATTTTGTTAAAAAATGAGGAAAATAACTAGTTATTTGACGAGTTTTTTGACAAAATAGGTGCATTTTATTGTTTTTATAAATTGTGCTTGAATTATGCAAAGGTCTCTATAAAAATATGAAGCTTGTTACAAGCTTTAATCTTTGTCCCATTTAAATGATAGAGTGCCAATTATAAAACAGACAATCGTAATGGATATTAGAACAATAATTTGATTTTTCTGTGCTATTAGAGACTCTCCATCAATAATTATCGCCCGCGAGGCTGATAAAAAATGAGTTAATGGAAAAAAATCGGCTAATTTTTGCACCCAACTACTTGCCCCATCTAATGAAAACCAAACTCCTGATAAAAACATCATAGGCCATGAGAGCATATTTAACATCCCACTTGCCAACTCTTCGGATTGTGACCTTGATATTACAACCAAAGATAGAGAAATAATAGACAGACAGCCTAATATTAAAATAACGATTAAATCAAAATAGGAGCCTGCAAAATTTAAATCTAAAATCCAATAACTTATCCCAAATAAAACAATTGAGATTATAACTATTAAAATCATTCTGGAAGCAATCTGTGATAAAATAAATTCTGTTGCCGTCACAGGAGTGGCATTTAATCTTTTTAGATAACCTGATTTGCGATAACGAACTATGACAAAACCGACCCCAAACAGACAACTAAACATAATATTCATGCCCATGATTCCTGGCACTACCCAGTCTACATAGGATACTTTTTTGCCCTCTATAATTTGTTTTTGCATTTTTATATCGGATGAAGAAGAAGATAATAATAATTTTTCTAAAATTTCTCCTTTTTGAGATAGGGAATTAATCCAATATGAGTGTTTATTGTCTGTTAAATCAAGCAACATATCGCTTTTATGCAAACGCACATTATCCATTGATTTTTTTTTGTCTGTAATTTTATAAAATTCAATTTGAGGGTAAGATAAAAATGGATGATTGTTTTGATTGTTTTGAGTGTTGTTGTCTGCCATCACCGCAACCTTAAAAAATGGCTTTTCTCCGCCTGCAAAC
Organism: Gammaproteobacteria bacterium; assembly: GCA_003645455.1. Lineage (GTDB taxonomy): Bacteria > Pseudomonadota > Gammaproteobacteria > QNFE01 > QNFE01 > QNFE01. The sequence continues at coordinate 1,061 of QNFE01000001.1, forward strand.
ATTATAGAAAAGCCTGCTATTAACATCACAGGCAAAACAAGATTCCACCCCAATGATGCACTATCTTTTAAAAATTCTAAACTACGAGCAATAAAAAGAACATATATTTTTCTTAACATAGAGCAAAAATTAAACAATTCAAAAACGATATAGTATATTATATTAGCCAATAAAGTTTTTGGATTATATCTATGAAAAGAGTATTTTTAAAAGCAAAGTTACATCGTGCTGTTGTAACCTCCGTTGAAATAGACTACGAAGGATCCTGTGCGATAGATGAAAATTTAATGATTGCAGCTGATATATTAGAGTATGAAATGTTACATATTTATAATATCAATAACGGTAAAAGATTTACCACCTATGCCATAAAATCTACTGCAAATAGTGGCATAATATCTTTCAATGGGGCAGCCGCTCATAAGGCTGACATAGGGGATAAGGTTATAATCTGCACCTATGCTGAATATAAAAAATCTGCCTACAAAAAATATAAGCCAAAATTGGTCTACCTTGATGATTTAAACCATATAACTCACACAAAGCACAAAATTTATCCACAAATTTCATAGAAACACAAAAATATATACATATGAGCACTCTCACTAAATTATTATCTTGGCAGGATTTAAAAAAACACAGCAAAAAGATGCGAAACATTGACTTAAAACAAGAGTTTGCGAGCAACCCCTGTCGTTTTGAGGAATTATCATTCAAATTCGAAGAAAATTTATTTTTTGATTTTTCCAAACAATTGGTGAGATCAGACACAATTAAAAAACTTATTGATCTGGCGAAACAAAGAGATTTAAAAAATTGGATAGATAGATTGTATGCAGGTGATAAAATCAATCACACCGAAAACCGCTCTGCAATGCATACAGCCCTAAGAGAGCCTGCTAATGATAGTAACATCAGCAAAAAAGTGCAAAAACAACTCCACAAGATGGCAAAATTTTGTGCCGATATCCACTCCAATCAATGGATAAGTGATAAAAAAATAACAAACATCATAAATATTGGCATAGGTGGCTCCGAATGGGGGCCAAAATTTGTTTGTGAGGCTTTAAAACCTTTGTCAGTTGAAGGAATAAGTGTTGATTTTATTTCAAACTTAGATGCTTTTAATCTGCAAGAGGTTCTAAATGGTAAAAATTTTCAAACTACACTTTTTATAATATCATCAAAATCATTTAGCACAATGGAGACCATAACTAATGCTCGCTCCGCAATGGCGTGGTTTAGCGATCAAGGAGGATTAAATAAAGATATTAAAAAACATTTTATCGCTATTACGGCTTGTCCGAGTAAAGCCTTAAAATTTGGTATATCAGAGGATGCAATATTTGAACTTTGGGATGAGGTCGGAGGCAGATACTCTGTATGGTCGGCGATAGGATTGCCTATCGCAATCCAAGTGGGATTTAATAATTTTAAAAAGTTCTTAGACGGCGCCCATAAGATGGATTCTCACTTTAAAAATAAACCATTTGAAAAAAATATTCCTGTTATTATGGCGATGATTGGAGTGTGGAATATAAATTTTTTAAACATCAATAATCAGGCAATATTCCCCTATGATTATTTATTACGAAATTTAAATTTTTTAATCCGTCAATGTGATATGGAGAGTAATGGCAAAAGCATTGATAGAGAAGGGTTAAGAACAGATTATGCGACCTCTCCTATAATTTGGGGTGCCGTAGGTTCTGAGGCACAACATTCATTTTATCAGCTCTTGCATCAAGGCACGGTTAAAATAGCATCAGATATGATAATATCTATCAAATCTCTGCATGGTTATAAAGAGCATGAGCAAAAATTGATAGCTAATTTTATCTCTCAAATCCAAGCACTTAGTTTTGGCAGAGATAGTAAAGCCGCCTCTATTATAATGGCACAACAAGGAGTAAATAAAAAACAGATAGACTTTTTGTGTCCTTACAAAACATTTTCTGGTAATCGCCCTATAAGCTCTATTTTATTATCCAAACTAAGCCCTGAGAACTTAGGATCTTTAATTGCAACATATGAGTTAAAAGTATTTGTTCAGTCTGTGATTTGGAATCTTAACCCATTTGATCAATGGGGAGTGGAATTAGGTAAAGAAATTGCCAATTCAATTTTAGAGGATTTAAACGATAACCAAAACAAATCTTTGCAAGATGATTCAACTCATAAACTTGTAAAAAAATACCAAAATCAAAAATTGTAAACTATGCTTTGTAGGATGAATGGATACTGAATCAAGTTTAGCATGACGATACTTCCGTCATTGAATTGCTTTACACGGAAAATCCATCCAACTACATGCATAAAACACGACAATCAGTCATTAATTAGTTGTTAACGGGATCAGGCATAATATTAACTGGCAATTAAGAACTTCGTTTTTGAGAGCCTTGAATAACTCTTAACCTCGGAAGTGGGACTTCTGTAGTTGCCTACGGCGATGTTTGTTTGTCGTGTCCGTCTTTGTTTTTATGGGATAAAATGGGAGGTAGCAGATGCACCACTTTAATATTTATCCTTTTTTGAGTTTGTCGCGTAACTCTCCTAATTTTTGAGCTATAACATTTGCCTCATTAGATAACTTCGATAGATGCCCTAATGATTCCATAATTACTATTGGATTTTGTTGGATGGTTTTTTTTATTTGAGACAATAAAGGGATAAAATTTTCTTCATAGGATGATTTATCTTTTAATTTATCGGCAAAGTCAAATTTAATCCCCTCTAAAAACTGGTGCAATGCAATGAGGTTGCCTTTTATGGTATAAAACTTATCATCGGTGGTAAAAAACCTTGTTTTTACCATTATGTTCGTTTGCAATTGTTGTTTTAATCGATCTATTACTTCCGCTAAATTATCTGAATTTACAATAAATACTGCTTGTTTTTTGTCCATAGGAAGGCTTGCATCCTGTTCTAATTTGTTGATGTATTTATGCAAATTTTTAACTGTTTGTTTTAATCTTTTGTTGAAGCTTGTAAAAATTGGTAAATTGTAATCTGCATATATATCAGACCTTGCTTGCACTAATGATTTGTTGGCACCACCTGTGCCACGATTTCTACCAAGACTATTTTCCAAAGACCATACAGATAAGCGGTAGATCTCAATCTCTCCTACCTGTTGATAATATTTATTGTCTATCCAGGTTTTTACTCCAAAAAAATTTGTAGTTAAGCCAGTATCAAGAATTTTGTCTATTCCATCTGCGATAGATAAGACGGTTGTCTTGCCTTCTGTTTCTTTGTAAATTTTTACTTTATGGGGTTCATCTTGAGTTATGGAATAAAATGGAGCAACGAATAAACTAATAGGAAATACCCACAAAATCAATAATAAAACTATAAAAACTATTATTGATAATAATTTTTTAGTGAATATCTGCCAATCTTCTAAGTTAAAGAAGAAATCTATAAGTCTGTTTTTAATTTGATTTGTCATTTTTTGCTTGATGAAAATATAGTTATGGGTATTATAGCCTTTTTGCTTTTTATTTTCAAGATTATTGGTTTCATGGTAAAACCTACGGACTTTATCCGCACTGTTTTTGCTTGTTTATCTATGGGAGATCTAGCGATTTGAATTTCGTTTGGCAGCGAAAACCATGAGCGAGTATCCGCTCTTTCTGTTACGTGAGATGTAATTCTGGCTATTATTCCCAACAACAGGGAATTTTTATTATCTGCATCAGCCTGACTTATTATTTGGTATTTTGCTACTTGCCTAATCAAGGAGCGAGTTATCATGGTTGGCATATTTTTTTGCAAGGCCGATCTTGCTAAAACTTCGATTGACTCTATTTGTTGTGTTTTGGTTGTATGGTTGATGTTATTTTCGATAATCATCGATTGTTTATTATGACCTATGAGTGAATTATTTAATTTTGGATAAAAAGGTAAAACTATGCCCACATTTTTATTTAAATTGTTACTATATCTTAACAATCTATGTTCTTTTTTAACAGGGGCTGTGCCATTAAAAAATATCAATAAAGTTTCTTGTTTTATATTTTTGTCGTAGTTAAAGTTGTGCAGTTTTGATAATTTATTGTATTCATTTTTAAAGCCTAATTTATAGGATAATTTTATGTAAGGTTCATAGATTGCACGGTTAACTTTGTTTTGTGATTGTGCTATGCGGTAAGCTTTACGATAGGATATTATAGCACTATCATCTTCGTTATTTATTTCATAAACTACACCTGATAGGTAGTGAATCCAAAGATAACCATCTGTGCCTGATTTTGGTTTGCCCCATTTATTCATTTTGGTATTAGCTTGCAAAACCTCAACTCTGGCACCAGATACATCATTCATAAATAAATAATTTAAGATTTGAAAACCATGCACTATTAGTTGCTCATATTTGTCTCCTGCATACTCTATGTATGAATCGTTGATGATGGATGCTTTGAACTGATCAGATATGCTGGCACCATATAGGGATGTCATTTTGTTTTTGGCGATTTCAAATGCTTTATTAGATTGTTTATATTTTTTTAATCTGTGGAGCAATAGTCCTCTATGTAGGTTTTCTAAAACGACATTATCCTTATCTGCATCTTGAGATTCTAAGACTTGCAAAGCAATAGCTGGATTATCATTGTTCAATGCCATGATAACAAGTTTTGTGTCTTCTTTGTGAGAATAAGAACTACAAGATGACAGCAAAACTATAGTTATTAAAAAAGTTGTTATTTTTGCAAACAATGTTTTAAAAGTTAAATTAAAAAAGAGTATAATAACATTTTTTATTACAAATATCACTATGATTTATAAAATTAAAACTGCACTGATAAGTGTTTCTGACAAAACCAATCTTATTGAATTTGCAAAATTTTTAGTTAAAAATAATATAAAAATTATCTCAACTGGTGGCACAGCTGGACTACTTTTAGACAATAAAATAAAAGTAAAAGAGGTAAGTGAGCATACTAATTTTTCTCAAATGATGGCAGGGCGGGTAAAAACATTGCACCCAAAAATACACGGTGGAATATTAGGACGTGATGGAATTGATGATGATATTATGCATAAGCATGGTATAGAAAAAATTGATTTGGTGATAGTAAATCTCTATCCATTCGCCGATACTATTGCAAAAAAAGATTGCACACTTGATATGGCAATTGAAAACATTGATATTGGTGGACCTGCTATGGTTCGCTCTGCTGCTAAAAATTTTCAAAGAGTGGCTGTGGTAACTAATCCTACGGATTACAGCACAATTGAAGATGCCATACAAGAAAAAGGTGGCACGGACTTGCTACAAAGACAACTTCTATCCGCCAAAGCATTTAGTCATACCGCAAAATACGATGGATTGGTTAGTAACTATCTGACAAGTTTGGATAATAATAATAAAACCTTGCAATTCCCCCGAGTTTTAAACATGCAATATAATCTAAAACAAAATGTCCGTTATGGTGAAAACCCTCATCAAAATGGTGCATTTTATGTGCTGGATAATATTACCCAACCCTGCATCTCTAATGCCTGTCAACTTCACGGTAAAGATTTATCTTATAATAACATAGCCGACACTGATGCAGCCTTACAATGCATCAGACAATTTGATGAGCCTACCTGTGTAATTGTAAAACATGCCAATCCTTGTGGAGTTGCCTCATCATCGAATATCACACAAGCTTATGATAAAGCCTATGCAACAGATCCTGAATCATCCTTTGGTGGCATTATAGCCTTTAATCAAGCGTTAGATAAAACCACCGCAGAGAATATAATTGCCCGTCAATTTGTCGAAGTGATTATAGCCCCTGGCATAACAGAAGATGCGATAAAAATCATATCTACTAAAAAAAATATCCGTCTTTTATCCATAGAGAATTTAAATCATAGCCAAAAATGCCTGGATTTTAAAAAAGTAAATGGCGGTTTGTTGGTGCAAGATTCGGATGATTTATTATATGATAATTTAAAAGTGGTAAGTAAAATTCATCCTACAAAAGAGCAATTAGACGATCTAATTTTTGTTTGGAAGGTAGCAAAATTTGTTAAATCAAATGCGATAGTTTATGGTAAAAACAAACAAACAATCGGTATAGGGGCAGGGCAGATGAGCAGAATCAATAGTGCCAGAATAGCAACAAGTAAAGCTGTGGCAGCGAATTTAGAGGTAGCAGGCTCATATATGGCATCCGATGCCTTTTTTCCTTTTCGTGATGGAATTGACGAGGCCGCCAAGAATCACATCAAAGCTGTGATTCAACCGGGCGGATCTATCCGTGATGACGAGGTGATATTAGCTGCCGATAATCATAAAATGATAATGGTTTTTACCAACACTCGTCATTTCCGCCATTAATCAATCATGTCCGATTAAAATAAGCAATCATATTTTTATCAGTGAACTTGTTTGCGGACATAGGCTGGAATATCATACAATTCTTCATTGAATTCTTGCTTGGCGCTGTCCGAGACATGATTGGGGTTAAAATCAGGTATGCTATTTTTATCATTTGTCGCTGTTTCTATTTTCAACATCGGCTTGTTACCTGAGCTTAATCCTGTTGCTACAAATGTAACTGATAACTCATCCCCTGCATTTAGATCTCTTGTGATGCCATTTATGATATGAGCATCTGCACCTGCACCTTTGGTAATTGTCTCACTTATCAGTCTCAGTTCGGAGTTCTTTATCTTAGCTCCCATTACATTGATTAGAATTCCCTGGGCTCCCTTTATATTTATATCATCTAATAACGGACAATTTAATGCCATCTCAACTGCTTTTTGTGCTCTGTCTTCGCCACGGGCATGACCTGTCCCCATCATCGCATCTCCTTTGGCTGACATAACTGTTTTAATATCAGCAAAATCAAGGTTTACAACGCCCTTAGTTGTGATAAGTCTTGATATACCAAGCACTGCATCTCGTAGCACATTATTTGCTAATTTGAAAGCGTCTTCAAAATCTAAATCATCACCTGCTGTTTCTTCTAATTTGTCGTTTGAAATTACTATCAACGAATCTGCATGCTTTTTTAACTCTTTTATTCCTAAAACAGCATTTTGCATTCTTCTGGCTCCCTCGTAAGAGTAAGGTTTGGTAACTACTGCAACTGTAAGTGCCCCTTGTTTTTTTGCCTCCTCTGCGATTACTGGCAATGCACCTGTGCCTGTGCCACCGCCCATACCAGCTGTAAGAAAAATCATATCTGCTCCTCGACATATTTCTGCTATTTTTTCTTTATCTTCTGTGGCAGCCTGTTTACCAACATCTGGGATGTTGCCTGCACCAAGACCTTTAGTTTTTTCCTTGCCTATTTGTAAAGTTTGAATATTATTGATATTTATTAAATCTTGCACATCTGTATTTGTGCAAATAAACTCCACATCTTGAATATTGTCCAAAGGCTCATCTTGCATAAATTTGACAGCATTGCCACCACCTCCACCTGCTGATATTACTTTTATTACCGCTTTTGGGTTTTCTGGACCTACTGGTTGAAATCTAATATTGTCGTTCATTTTGTTGCTCCTATAAAAAAAATTAAAAATTAAAAATTAAAAATTATCCTGAAACCATGAAACCATCTTGTTGAACACATTTATATTTTTAGGCTGTGTTTTTTGCTGAGCATAACCTTCTTTGGAGGCATATATCAACAGACCTACTCCGGTTGCAAACGCAGGGTTTTGCACCACATCTTTTATGCCACCGACATTAGTGGGAATTCCAATCCTGACTGGCATATTTAACACTTCTTCGGCAAGTTGTGAGGCTCCTTCAATTTTTGAGGCTCCTCCGCACAAAACTAAACCTGCGGCAATTCTTTGTGAAAAGCCACTTTTTGCTAATTCTAATCTAGTGAAGTCGAAAATTTCTGTATAACGGCATTCTGCTGTTGAGGACAACACATCTCTTTGAATTGTCCTGGTACCAACCCCTGCTATGGCTTTGACCTTTATTGTCTCATCTGCTCCTACTATTTTTGCCAAAGCACAACCATAACGAATTTTAATTTCTTCGGCATTAGATGTTGATGTCCGAAGGGCTATGGCTATATCTTTGGTAACCTGATCTCCTGCGATAGGAATTACCGCAGTATGGCGCAATGCACCATCAATAAAAACTGCAATATCCGCGGTGCCTCCGCCTATGTCCAACAAGCAAACCCCAATATCTTTTTCATCTTCGGATAAAACTGCATAAGATGATGCTAATTGTTCCAACACCAAATCTGCTACACCAAGATTGCACCTTTGAATACATTTTTTAATATTGTTGGCGGCACTTACCGAGCCATACACTAAATGTGCATCTACCTCCAATCTCGTGCCAGACATACCAATAGGGTATTTGATTCCTTTTTGTCCGTCAATAGTAAAATCTTGTTGTAGTGCATGGAGAAATATCTTTTCTCCTGATACACTGTATGATTTGGCAACTGTCATAACTCTGTCTACATCTTCTTGAGATACTTCTTTTTTATCTTTTATGACCGTGACACCATCGGTATTATGTCCCTCTATATGGCTGCCTGCTATGCCTGCATAAACTGTTTTTATGTTGATACCAGACATAAGTTCTGCCTCGTCTATTGCCCTTTTTATCGACTGGATTGTCTGCTCGATATTAACTACCACTCCTCTTTTTAGTCCAGTTGAAATATGAGACCCTAACCCTAATATGTATATCATATTATCTTCTCTGATCTCTGCCACAATTGCGACAATTTTTGATGTTCCTATATCCAGTGCAACTATTATACTATCGTCATTATTTGTCATTTTTTATACCTTTTTAATGTTTTAATTTTTTGTAATTGCCATCCCAAGAGGGTATCGCAAATCGATTATTTTTATACCATGGTTTCTTTTGGATAAAAAACTCTTGATAACAATTAATCTTTTGTCCCATGTTTTTTTATCAAACAATGTTCCTGTTTTTAGCCACACACCATGATCTATTTGCAAATTTATTGCCATATCCTCCTCCTGTTTAATCGCCATTAAATGTAGATTGTATTTTTTTAATATATATTTATAATCCTTAATGTCATCAAATTTAATCGGTAGCTTTGAATGTATTTTTAATATTTTTTTACTTATTTTTTTAGGTTTTGGCAACAAAACATCACCTGTTGTTAAGACTTGATTTTTGTTATACATGGCCAATATTTTTCTTTCAGTTATTTGAACATTTATTTGTGTCGGCCATATTTTTTTAATTTGGACATCGAGAATCCAAGGCACTTGTTTTATTTTATCTGTAAGGTGATTCATATCAATTGTAAAAAAATTACCATTTAAATTTTGTTTTACTGTATCTTGTAATAGAGGATAATTACTATGTTTTAAATTTCCTTGAATCTTAATAGTATCTATCGGCATCCTAGATCCCCAATAGAAACCTAACAATATGCTCGATAGAATTAGCCCTAAAACAAGATATCTAATCATGATGTAAAGTCTGTTTTATTATTTTATACACTAATCTGTTAAAATCTATACCAGCATGATAAGCTGCCATAGGAACCAATGAATGCTCTGTCATCCCAGGTATAGTGTTCATTTCAATAAAATAAGAATGGTTGTTTTTGTCAATAATAAAATCAGCCCTTCCCCAATGGCGAGCACCAATTGCTTTGAATATTTTAATGGCCTGGTTTTGCACTTGTTTTTCTATATTCTGATCTAAACCACAAGGGCACATATATTCTGTCTCATCTGATTCGTATTTTGCCTCGTAATCATAAAATTCATTCTTTGCTTTTAGCTTTATAACTGGTAGTGCCGTATCATCTAAAATGGCAGCAGTGTATTCAGACCCTTTGACAAACTTCTCTGCCATAACCTGGTTTGTGTATTTTAATGCTTTGATGTAAGCATCTACCATTTGATTTTTTTCTTTTACAATGCTGATGCCTATGCTGGATCCCTCTGATATGGGTTTTATAACCAATGGTAGGGATAGTTTTTCCACAATCATTAGGCTGTGTTTTTCGTTTTTAATCAACATGGATTCAGGAGTAAGACAACCTATGCTTGTAGCTATAAGCTTTGTTCTGTATTTGTCCATCGCAATAGCAGAGGCTGCCATTTTTGCACCAGTAAATGGAATATCATTCCACTCTAATAAAGCTTGAATTATACCATCTTCACCATATTTTCCATGTAACATGTTAAAAACTCGATCAAATTTTTTGGTTGTTATGATTTCAGGAATGTTATAACCCACATCAATTTTTTCTACATCTAATTTTAAGCTTTTTAATGCTTGATATACTGCATTGCCACTTTGCAGCGAAACCTTTCTTTCAGAGGATAATCCTCCATAAAAAACGGCTATTTTACCCAAATCTTTTATTTGTTTTTCACTTAACATATATTTATCCCTGTTAGCATTTTTTGCCAATAATTTTCACTTCTAATTCTAATTTAATTTTAAATTTACTATAAACTTGCTCTCTCATAAGAGATATTAAGTTTTCAACATCCTGTGCTTTGGCATTGTTTTTGTTGATGATAAAATTTGCATGTTTGTCTGAGATGCAAGCCCCACCTATACTGACACCTTTCATATTGCATTCATCTAATAATTTGGCAGCAAAATTATTTGGTGGATTTTTAAAAACACTGCCACAGGATAAAGATCCGATCGGTTGATTTTTTTTACGAATCTCTAACAACTCTTTAATTTTTATTTTTTGCTCTTTTTCAAGGATAAATTCTGCTCCGAGAAACCATTCTTGTTGTTTGAGCTTAACATTACGATAAGAGACATCAAAATCATCTTTATTTGCCCATCTTGTTTGCCCCAAATCATTTATCATTTTTAATTTTTTAACGAGCTGCCAAATTTCACAACCAAAACTGCCGGCATTCATAGCCAAAGCTCCACCTATTGAGCCTGGAATTCCCATTAAAAACTCTGCACCGTATAAATTTTTACTACTGGCAAAACGAGCAAATTTGGCACAATTTATCAGAGCATCTGCATAGATTGTGTGGTGATTTATAAGCTTTATTTCTCCTTTGTTTTTCAAAGCAATAACAACATCATCCAAGCCACCATCACGCACTAATAAATTTGATCCTTGCCCGATAACAGTTATATTTTTTTCACCATTTAATTTTTTTAAAAAAGATTTTAATTCTTGATTGTTTTCAGGTTGAAAAAAATACTCCGCAGGGCCTCCAATTCTCCAAGATGTGTGCCTGCAAAGAGGTTCTGATTTTTTTAATCCCTTGTAGTTTAAAATATTCATAGGTTTACCATTTTTTGCACCTGTACCGATATATCTCCTGCACCTATACACAATACAACATCTTGATCTTGACATATTTTGGCAAGATTATCTCTCATGTTGCTTATATCGTCAATAAAAATAGGGTTAGTTATCCCACGAGCACGAATATTTTGACAAAGATGTCTGCCATCTGCTTGCTCTATTTTTTTCTCAGAGGCTGCATACACCTCTGATATCAATAAAATATCTACTGTTGACAAAACACTACTAAAATCATCTAATAATTCTTGTGTTCTACTATATCTATGAGGTTGAAAAACCACGACTAATCTTTTGTCAGCATAACAATCGGTGGCAGCTTTTATCGTTGCTGCTATTTCTGTGGGATGATGAGCATAATCATTGATAAGGGTAATTTTTTTATCTGGCAGTTTTACATTTCCATAGACATCAAAGCGACGATTGATGCCATTGAAGTTACCTATGGCATTTTTAATCGTTTTTTTATCTATTTCTAATAAATCTGCCAAAGCTATGGCAGCTGTTGCATTTTGCACATTATGTTCCCCTGGCATAGGCAATTTTATGCTGCGCATAAATATCTTGTTATTTTTTTGTAAGTCAAAATAACTGCAATGATTTTTATAGCGTAAGTTTGTTATCTTATAATCTGCATCATCGGCAAAACCATAGGTTAAAATAGGTTTTGTAATCTGGGAGATTAAATTTTTAACCACTGTATTATCAATGCATAGAATTACTGTTCCATAAAACGGCACTTGGTGTAAAAACTTGACGAATGTTTGCTTTAATTTTTCAAAACTACCACCATATGTTGACAGATGATCGGCATCAATATTAGTGACTATTGCTATCATAGGATGCAGATATAAAAATGATGCATCGGATTCATCTGCCTCGGCAATTAAATACGCACCTCGTCCTAATTTTGCATTTGAGCCTGTGTTATTCAAAACTCCTCCTATAACATAGGTAGGATCTAAATCTGTATGATTTAAAATCTGGGCGATAAGGCTCGTTGTTGTTGTTTTGCCGTGTGTTCCTGATACTGCAACCCCTAATGAAAACCTCATAAGCTCTGCTAACATTTGTGCTCGTGGAATTATAGGTATTTTTAATTTTTTAGCAGATATAATTTCTGGGTTTTTATTTGTTATGGCAGATGATATCACAACAACATCAGCGGACTTTATGTTTTCTCCGCGATGTTTGTTATAAATAATCGCACCATTATTTTTAAGTTTTTCAATGGTTTTATTGCCTTGAATATCGCTACCATAGATTTTAAATCCTAAATTTAATAAAACCTGGGCTATGCCGCTCATTCCTATGCCACCTATACCGACAAAATAGATTGACTTCACATTAAAAGACGGCATTTTATTGATATAAAATCTATTATTGCTAATCATTTTAACATCTGCTCTACTATTTTATCTGTTGATGAAAAGCAAGCCATTGTATGAGCTTGGGTAGCTATCTTTAACATATTTTTCCTGTCATCAAAGAGTTTGTTTAAAATATCAATAAGATTTTCGCTATTTAATTGTGGTTGAGGCAACAAAATAGCAGCTTTTTTATTTGATAGGTATTTTGCATTATAGGTTTGGTGGTCATCTACCGCCGTAGGTAGTGGTATAAAAATAGCAACACATCCTGCTGCTGCACACTCGGCAACACTGCCTGCCCCTGCACGACAGATAACAATGTCCGCCCAGTCTAATTGTTTGTCCATATCTGTGATAAATGGCAATATCTCAATTCTGCTGTTGTCTTGGTATTCCTGTAATACTTCTTGATATAAGTTTTCTCCTGTTTGATGTTTGATATTAAATTTATCTGTAATATCATGGTTTTTGTTTACTAAGTTGCATAGGTTCTGATTTAAAATACGTGCCCCAAGACTTCCTCCGAACAGCAGTAAATTTAATTTTTTTGCTTGATTCAAAATAGGTTTTTTATCTTTGAATCTTTTGACGATACTATCTCTTAAAGGGTTCCCTGTGAATATTGCTTTTTTGTTTTTAAAAGTATTGCGATAGGACTCAAAAATTACATTGGCTAACAACGATAAGCCTTTATTAGTCATTCCTGCTATGGCATTTTGCTCGTGAATATATAGTTTTTTAAAGCATAATTTTGCTGCTATTCCACCAGGTGCTGAGACAAAACCACCCATTGCCAATACTATATTGGGTCGGTGTTTAATAATTAATTTTACGGCTTGAATAACTGCTATTTGTAACATAAATGGAGCTAATAATTTTGCTATTATTCCTTTTCGACGAATTCCTGATATATTTAAAAAATTGATTTTAAAACCATGTTGAGGAACTATTTTTGCTTCCATTTTGTTGGTAGCCCCTACCCATTGAATCGAGCAGTTTTGTTTTTTTAAGCAGCTCGCAATTGCTATGGCAGGATAGATGTGTCCTCCGGTTCCACCTGCAAAAATCATTATTTTTTTAGAACTATTATTTGTATTCATTTTTTAATACCGAAGCCGTGTTTTTATTGTAGTCCATAAATATCCGATCTATTTTGTGATTACTATCAATGATTTTTTTGTCTTTATTTTTCTCTTTTGCTTTTGCATCCGTGACACTGTATTTTTTGGTCTCGTATGATATTCTGAACATAAATGCCAAAGCGGTTACCATAACCAAAATACTTGAACCACCATAACTTACCAAAGGCAATGTAAGTCCTGTGGTAGGTAGAATTCCTAAATTTACTCCCATATGAATGATTACCTGTAAGGCAAACCAAAAACTTATGCCATAACCCAAATAAGCATTAAATTTAAGATTACAGCTTTGTGCTTCTAATGATATTTGCATCATTCTGTAAATCAACATAGAAAAGATTCCCACCAATAATACAATTCCAATAAAGCCAAACTCTTCACTAAAAACGGCAAATATAAAATCATTATATGCCTCTGGTAGATATAATAATTTTTGCACACCATTACCCAGACCTGCTCCAAACCACTTACCTGACCCTATGGCGATTAAAGACTGAGTGAGTTGATAACCTGCTCCATAGGTGTCTTGCCATGGATCCACAAAGCTCATTAAACGAGCCTTTCTATATGCCGAAGTCACAGTTAATAAATATATTCCTACACCATTTACGATGAATAATGTTAAAAAATAATGAAACTTTGCTCTGGCCATAAATGCCATTCCCATTGCTGTTACCATCACAACAATTGTTGTCCCCAGATCTTTGGCCAATAGAATTAACACACATACAAAACCGATTAAAATAAAAGGTTTTATAAAACCTAAAAATGAGTTTGCAACTTTTTTCTCGTGATAGGTAAGATAACCTGCAAAATAAATAAAAACCAATAACTTTGCTAACTCTGATACTTGCAAACCCATGCCACCGAGATATATCCATCTTGTGCTACCATTTATTGTTTTGCCAATTCCTGGGATAAAAACTGCGACCAACAATAAAAGAGCAAAAAATAAAAATAAAACTCTTGTTTCTTGCCAAAACTTAACTGGAATTTGAGTTACTATGTATGCCAGTAACAAACCAATCAATACAATGAACGTTTGTTTTTGAGCAAAATAATGGGCACTTAAATTGCTATTTTTGGCAAAAGATGCCGATGCTGAGAATACCATAACCAAACCAAATAAAATTATGGCAGCCGAGATATAGAATAATTTTTTGTCGATAATTATTTTCATAAATCAAGAATATCTTTGCTCAGACGATTAAATTCATATCCTCTTTGTTGATAGTTTTTAAACATATCAAAGCTTGCACTCGCAGGTGAAAACAAAACATTGTGATATCCGCCACATTCATCTTGGGCGATAATAATTGCCTCTTTTAGGTTTTTTGCAAAAAATAATTGGACTCCGGTGGTAACCTGTGCTATTTGTTGTGCCGTTTGTCCGATTAAAATTAAACTTTTGCATTTTTCTTTAATAATGCTTTTAAGAGACAAAAAATCCTCATCTTTTTTTGATCCTCCTGCGATAAGAACTATTTTTTCCGGTTGTGATTCTAAGGCTGCAAATGTTGCCGATGAGTTAGTAGCTTTTGAATCATTGAACCATTTGCTGTTTTTATAACTACCTATAAATTGCATTCTATAATTTAGAGCTTTAAAAGTTAAAAAATGCTCATTACAAACCTTAGTATCAAAATTTAACACATCTAATATTGCCAAAGTTGCTAACTGATTTATTTGTTCGATTTTGTTGTAAGATTTGGCGTTAATTATTTTGTCGTTAATGTTAAATTTTTGTCCTTGAATATTGTATTTTTCATCATCTGTGCCAAATTTATTTGATTCTTTTATGTTGCTATTTTTGATATTAGAGTTTATTATTTTGTGTTCTGATTCTTTGAATATACTAAGCTTTGATTTTTTGTAATCAGTAAAATTTTCATACCTATCAAGGTGATCCTTCTCAATATTTAAAACTACGGCTATTTTTTTATTAAAACTGCTATTTAAGTCTAATTGAAAACTTGATATTTCCAAAATATAATAATCATAATGATTTTTTTTCTGCAACAAATCCAATACAGGTAAACCAATATTGCCACAGGCGATAGCTTTTTTACCCATTTTGTTAATAATATGCTCAATCATTTTTACAACTGTGCTTTTGCCATTTGTGCCTGTTATTGCTATGATATTTTTTGTTATTACTTGGCAAAATAGACTGATGTCATTATATATTTTATTTTGATATTTTTTAAAAAGATTTTGTTCTATAAAAACTCCTGGGCTTATAAATAAAACATCATATTTTGATAACAATTTATCGCTAATTATCTCATCTAACAAAATATTTGTAAATTTATTTTTCAAAGCTTTGGTAGGCTTATTGTCAAGCACAAAAAAAGTTATATTTTTATTTTCCAAATAGTTTGCGATGGATTCTCCTGTGATTCCCATCCCAATTATTAAAATTTTTTTATTTTTTAAATTTATCATCTTATTTTTAAGGATGATAGTCCCACTAAAACCAAAATGATTGAAACTATCCAAAAACGCACTATAATTCGAGGCTCCATCCATCCCATCATTTCAAAGTGATGATGCAGCGGTGCCATTTTAAATACTCTTTTCCCTCTTGTTTTGAATGACACCACTTGAATAATAACACTTATTGTCTCAGCCACAAAAACACCTGCCATAATAAATAAAACTATCTCTTGGCGAATTATAACTGCTACAATTCCCATTGAGGCTCCAATTGATAATGAGCCAACATCACCCATAAAAACTTCGGCAGGATAGGCATTAAACCACAAAAAACCAAGACCTGCTCCCACCATAGTTCCACAAAAAATAGCAAGTTCTCCTGTGCCTGAAATATGTGGAATTCCCAAATAATTTGAAAAATAAAAATGCCCTGTGACATAGGCGAAAATACCCAGTGCACCGCCTATCATAACAGAGGGCATAATCGCTAAACCATCCAGACCGTCGGTAAGGTTTACGGCATTTGATGAGCCCACAATTACCACGAATGCTAAGGGTATAAATAAAAATTCCATTTGCCACTGAAAATCTTTTACATAGGGTAAAATTAGAGTTGTTGTAATATCCTTATCCACGAATAAATAAAGATAGAACACAGCAACAAGAGTTAAAATAGATTGTAAGCTAAATTTTACACCAGCACTTAGCCCTTTTGAGTTACCGTACTTTAATTTTTTATAATCGTCAACAAAGCCTATCATGCCAAAAGATAGGGTTACAAATAATGTAATTAAAATATAAACATTAGTTATATCTGCCCACAGTAGGGTAGATACACTCATAGATAACAATAACATTATGCCTCCCATAGTTGGTGTTCCTGTTTTTTTCAGATGGCTTTGGGGGCCGTCATCACGAATGCTTTGTCCTATTTTATTTATTTTTAAATATTTTATTAAAAATGGTGCCATAATAAATGATAATATTAAAGCAGTTAAAACTCCTAACACGGCTCGCAGAGTAAGATATTGAAAAACATCAAAACCGCTATGGTATTGCGATAAATATTCTGTAAGGTAAATCAGCATAACAGGCTCTCTACATATTGCTCCATTTTTGCCGACCTTGAACCTTTTACTAACAAAACCACATCAGCTCCTGAATTTTTATTTATATCAGCCACAACATTATCCATATAACAATTTTCTCCAAAAGATTCTCTTATGATAGCGGCATATTGACCGACCACAAATATTTTATCCACTTTTTTTTCTTTGGCATACAATCCTATTTCTTGGTGTAAGACAGCAGAATGCTCACCTAACTCTGCCATATGTCCCATTAAAAACCATTTTTGTTGTTGTTTTTGAGTCATTAGATAATCAATAGCAGATTTTATTGATTCTGGATTTGCATTATAAGAGTCATCAATGATAACCATTTTATTTTTTGTTATTTTTTGTTCTAACCTACCTGCTACTGTGTTAAATTTTGCGATATTTTGTAAGCATGACTTTAAATCTTGCCCCAGCTCTTGTGCGATGGCTATGGCTATTGTCGCATTGATAAAATTATGTGAAGCAGGGATTTGTAATGATAATTTATAATCTATATTTTTATGGACAAAGCCATTTTTTATAATTTTAAAATTATCATTGTTGTTTGTCCCACAGGTTATGATTTTTTTATTTTTTATTTGCTCTAATAAAATATCATAATGCATACTATCTGAGTTTAAGATTATAGACCCATCTTTTTTTAAGCCATAAACAATCTCAGATTTTGCCACAGCAATGTTTTGTGTTGAACCAAAGCCATCTAAGTGAGCAGGAAGTATATTTGTGATGGCGACTATATCAGGTTTTGCTATTTTTGATAATTTTTTAATTTCTAAAAGATGGTTTGCCCCCATCTCTAAGATTGCATAATTCTCATTACCATCTGCACTTAAAATTGACAAAGGCACACCATATTCATTGTTGAGATTTCCAGCGGTGGCAAAGGTTTTATAATTTTTTTGTAAAATTATTTTTAACATTTCTTTGACTGTTGTTTTGCCGGCACTACCTGTTATTGCTATTACTTTAAATTTGCTATTGTTGCGATGATATATTGCTAAATCTACCAAAGCTTGATAAGCATCTTTAACTAATATATAGGGTTTTTTGGTTTTTAACGGCACAGTTCCGATACAAACTGCGGCTCCATTATCATAGGCTTTTTTGATAAAATCATTACCATCAAATCTATCTCCGCTGATAGCTATAAATAAATTGCCTGCTTTTATCGTTCTGCTATCAATGCTTATCCCATCAACATCAACAGAGTCATTGATAAAATCTCCATTGATGATTTTTGCTATTTCTTTGCTGTTTATTTTAATTGGCATAGTCTTTTTATAAGTGTTATATCATTAAATTCTATTTGATAAGTGCCATAATCTTGCATACTTTCAGCCCCTTTGCCTGCCACCAATAAAATCATATTATTTTTTTTAACATAATCTATCGCTGTTTTTATGGCATTTGTGCGGTTATGAATTATTTTAAAGTTATCCATATTTTTAATTTTTGCTTTAATTTGACTGACAATATCTTGGGGGCTTTCATATCGTGGATTATCGTCTGTGATAATGGCAAAGTCTGCAAATTTTTCAGCAACCTGTCCCATTTTTGCTCTTTTTGTTTTGTCGCGGTCACCACCACAACCAAAAACTAAGAGTATTTTTTGATTAAAGTGTTGTTTTAGGGATAATATTGCTAATTTCAAAGCTTGTTCTGTATGAGCAAAGTCGACAAATATATTCGGACAAACCATCTGCATCCTGCCAATAATTGGTATTAATTTTGATAATTTATCCATAAATTCTATTTTTAAAGCAAGGCAGATAGCAACTGCTGCCATAATATTAGAAGCATTAAACTCGCCAAATAAATGGATATTAATTTTTTCATTAGCATATTTAAGAATTATCCCATCATGCTTATATATAACATCTTCATCAAGAGACACTACATTGTCCCACCCGTCTAATTTAATAACACTATATGCTTTTAATTTTGGATTTTTTTTAATATCTTGTAACCAATTTTCTTTACATTTTAAATCATCATAATTATAAATTTGCCTACCTGCTCCTACTTTTTTTAACCAGTTTAATTTTATCGTATGGTATTCATCAATCGTTTTATGGAAATCTAAATGATCGGAGCCAAGATTGCTTAATAATACTTGGTTGAATGCAATAGCCTCTGTTCGGTGTTGTGCTATTGCATGAGATGTTACCTCTAAGATGGCATATTTTTTATTTTGCTTGATAAATTTATCCAATATCTTTTGAGTTAAAAAAGCATCAGGGGTTGTGCTGCCAGTTGAGATAAAACCATCATCGGATGAAAATCCCAAGGTGCCAATTGTGCCTGTTTGTTTTTCTCCTATTATTTTTGATAATAAATTAGTTATGCTTGTTTTGCCATCTGTGCCTGTTATGCCTATGACAATTAGTTTTGAACTTGGATTATCATAAAACCTGCTGGCAATCTTTGATAGATTTTTTGATAAATTATCAATCTCTATAAAAGGCATTTTGTTTTTTTGACATATAACTTTTGCTACGGCTGATTGGGTATTTTTTTTATCCCAGATGATTACCGCAGGTTGTTTTTTAATAATTGGTTCAATTTTTTCTAATGGGTTATAAGAAGCTCCCTCTAATGCAAAAAAACCACATAATTTTTGAATTTCTCTATCATCGCAACTTATTGATGATATGTTTATGTCTGGCATTTCATCAGTTGATATATTTTCTAATATTTTATTTATTTTTTTCATAACTTGTTAATGTTTTGAGGCATAAATAATGCTTTTTTCATAATTTCAGCAAAAACAGGGGCTGCCACCGAGCCACCGTAAAATCTACCACCCTTGGGATTGTCCACCATCACCGCACAAACATATTGTGGATTATCAGCAGGTGCAAAACCTGCAAAAAGTGAAATATACTTATCATCGGTATAACCGCCATCTGATGATGTTTTTTTGACTGTGCCTGTTTTTCCTGCCACGACTACACCATCAATCACAGCCTGTGGTGCTGTGCCATCTTGCTCTGTAACTCTCGTCAACATTTTGGTAATAATTCTTGCTATCTTTTTAGGTAAAACTCTTTTGCCAGTATTTATTTTTTTCGTTCTTAAAAGGCTTATTTTTTTCAAAACTCCACCACTTGCGATTGCCCCATAAGCACGAGCAATTTGCAACAATGATGCACTCATAGAATAACCATATGACAAACTTACTTTCATCGCATTATCCCATTGTTTGTAATGTCGCAGCACACCTGAGCTTTCTCCTGGAAACCCACTTGCAGGTGGCAGACCAAAACCAAAATCATATAAAATTCTCCACATATGTTTATCCTGAACTTTTAGAGCAATTTTACTAATACCCACATTTGATGATTTTTTAATAACATCACTCATCGTCAATAATCCCATGCTATGCACATCAGTGACTGTTCTGTCACCTATGGTAATATAACCTGGCGAAGTATCCACAGTCTGGTTTACTTGCACCTTTTTTGTCAATAATGCAACTGCCATGGTAAATATTTTCATCACGGAGCCAGGCTCAATCACATCTGTTATTACTCTATTTCGCAACCCATGACTTGATCTTTGTTTTGGGTTGTTAGGATTGTATGTAGGCATAGATGCCATAGCAACAACTTCACCATTTTTAACATTTAAAATAACTAAACTAGCAGAATCTGCCTGCGTATTTTTCATAACTTTTCTTAAACTTTGGTAAGCAAAAAATTGCATATCTTTATCGATGCTTAGTGTTAAATCTATACCCTCAACCTCCTGATCAATTTGTTGAACTGTTTCAATAATTTCCCCTGCTCTATTTTTTAAAACTTTTCGTTTGCCATCTTTTCCTTGCAACAATGAATCATAAAACAACTCTAATCCCTCCTGTCCTTTGTTATCTACATTAGTAAATCCTATGATTTGTGATACAAGAGATCCTGCAGAATAATATCTTTTTTTTTCTTTTTGTAGGTGCACTCCGGTAATTTTCAAGCTTTTAATAAAAACACCCACTTTTGGAGAAATTTGTCTTTTTAGATAGATAAACCTAGTTTTTTTGTTGGCCATTTTGGCAAATTTCTTTTTAGATATTTTAAGAGACTTCAATAACCTTGTTAAGTTGTGATGTTTTTTGTCTAATTTTTTGGGATTCATCCAAACAGATACCATGTTGGTTGTAACTGCCAAAGGATATCCTGATCTATCTTTTATGGCTCCACGAACAGATTTGGTTGTAATAATTCGCAGTTGCCGATCTTCACCTTGTTTTTGGAAGAACTTATAATCTGTTATCTGCAGTTGCCAGCTTCTTGCCAATATAATTAAGGCAAACCCTAATAAAAATATGGTAACTAATGTATATCTGCTCATTGTTATTTTTGGATGTAATGCATATTTAAATTTTTTATCGCGATGTTGTGTGCTCTGTGAGGAGACTCTAATGTGCTTTTCTCTAATAATAATTGCCCCCATATTTCTTGTAAGGCTCTTTTCTCAACTATTTTTTTTTGGATATTGGTATTGGTTGCATGAAACACATGGCTATTATTCACAATATTGAATGATGTCCATAAAACCAATGTTAATAAAATAAAATTTATTATTTTCATATTTTTGTTCCAGACCTTAGTATTGCTGATCTCGATCGTGGATTATTTCTTGTTTCTTTTTCGTCAGGTTTTACCCTTTTAATGTTTTTAAAATTTAACCTATGTTCAATTGGTAAATATCTTATAATAGAGTTATTTGTCCTATTGCCAACAGTTTGTTTTAAAAATTTTTTTACAATCCTATCTTCTAACGAATGAAAACTAATAACTGTCAACCTGCCATCTTTTTTTAAAAAACTCAATGTTGATTGCAATGCTGCTTTTAGGACATCAAGCTCTTTATTGATTGCAATTCTAATTGCTTGAAAGGTCCGAGTAGCAGGATGTTTATTTTTTGGTAAAAATGGCGTTGCCTCTTGTATTATGTTAACTAAATCGTAGGTAGTTTTAATATCTTTTTTTTGCCTTGATTTAATTATATTTTTAGCAATTCTTGTAGCAAACCTCTCTTCGCCATACTCTTTTAAAACCCACACTATTTTTTTTTCATCTGTTGTTTGCAACCATTGGTAGGCGCTGTATTTTTGTTTTGGATTCATTCTCATATCAAGCTTGCCATTTTTTAAAAAACTAAAACCTCTATTTTTATCGTCTAATTGAGGAGAACTCAACCCTAAATCAAATAAAATTCCATCAATCTTGCCATTTAAATTATTCTCAAGGCACCATTTTTGTAAATCAACAAAATTCATATGTTTGATAAAAAATCTATCATCTTTTATTTTTTTACCCTCTTCAACTGCAACTGTATCTTGATCGAAGGCAAATAATTTTCCACCACTACCCAAACGTTTTAATATTTCTTTGCTATGTCCACCTCGACCGAATGTGGCATCTATATAAAAACCATCTTTAACTATTTTAAGCTCATCAATTGCTTCATCGCATAAAACACTAATATGCATATTTTTTTAAACCCCGTCAATATAATCATCACTGGAAGATTTTGATAAATCCTCTGCAAGTGCGTCACTTGACCATAGTTCAAATTTATCACCAATGCCAATAAGAGTCATCTCTCTGGTGAGAATATTTGCCAAAATTCGCAAGGTTTTAGGGACACTAATTCTTCCTTGTGAATCTATTTTTGTCTTATGCTTCATGTGCAATATTTTTTTTCTAATCTGCATATTTTTTTCATTTTTTTGAACTTTATCTGCTATTTTTTCCCATACGCTATAAGGACAAATATTCAAACAACCATTGTTTCTTAAAAAAATTACAATTTCTCCACTGCTTGAGTTTTTGAGTATTGATCGATCTTTTTTGGGGATGGCAATCCTGTTCTTTTCATCTAAAAGAATGTCATACATATTGTCAAAATTAAAATTGCTTAGCATAAAAGCACCTTTTTCCACTAAATTCCAAAAAACACCACTATAATGCAAACAACCCACTAATTTCAATAAAAACTTATAATTAGTTTTTTATTATTGGCAAAAAAATAAATTTATTTATTTTATAATCAATTAGATAGATATGTAATTTTAATAAAACACTTAAAATATAAAATTCAACAAAATTTCTACAATAATGACAAAAACTGTCCCTACCATGAATTCAATTAGAATAAAGTGCTTATTATTTTCTTAAAAATTAAAACTTGATTTATTAGAAAAATCATATTAAAATATTCGGTTTTGTAAAAATTTTATGTTAACAAATATGTTTCATGGTTTTACCATGTCTAATTTAAAAGGTGATATCTACGGTGGCTTGACAGCAGCGGTTGTCGCTTTGCCTTTGGCGCTTGCGATGGGCGTCTCATCAGGTGCAGGACCTGTGGCAGGGTTATATGGGGCAATTATAGTAGGGTTTTTTGCCGCTATTTTTGGTGGCACTCCCTCACAAATATCAGGTCCGACAGGTCCTATGACGGTTGTGATGGCAGCCATATTTACGCAATATACCACAATGTTTGCAGATAAACCAGAATATGGCATTGCGGTGGCATTCACAGTTGTTATTATGGGCGGATTATTACAAATTCTTTTTGGAGTTTTAAAAGTTGGCAAGTATATAAACCTTATGCCTCATCCTGTCGTCTCGGGTTTTATGAGCGGTATCGGAGTCATTATTATTCTATTACAATTAGCCCCATTATTAGGTTCTATGGGGGAATCAGGACCTGTGGGCTCGGCGATGGCAATCCCTGCGGCTTGGGATAATTTAATTCCTCTTGCTTTGGTTTTAGGTTTGGTATCATTATTGATAGTTTATTTTTTACCAAAATCAATCGGCAAATTTATTCCCTCACCATTATTAGCATTGATTATCGGCACAATTGTTTTGTTGGTATATAGTGGTTTTGATATTAATGTAGCAAATGAGGCAGGCAAACAAATTTCAACGATTGATGGGGTGCGTATCTTAGGCGAAATTCCTACCGGTTTGCCACAGATTATTATGCCAGTTATTGATTTTTCTTTGTTAGTTATGATGATAAAATCGGCTTTTATTTTAGCATTATTAGGTTCCATTGATTCTCTTTTAACCTCACTTGTGGCAGACAACATAACCCACACTCATCATAGATCAAATAAAGAATTGATAGGGCAAGGAATAGGTAATACAATTGCCGGATTTTTCGGTGGGTTGCCAGGGGCAGGGGCAACCATGCGAACTGTTGTTAATGTGCGAGCAGGTGGGCTTACACCTATATCAGGGGCATTACATGCTTTGGTTTTGTTAAGCATAGTTTTAGGAGCAGGTGCCTTTGCCAAATATATCCCCCATGCAGTGCTGGCGGGAATCCTAATTAAAGTTGGTACAGATATTATTGACTGGGAATATTTACGTCAAATCCACCTGGTGCCTAAAGCTGGGCTTGTGATGATGTTGGTGGTGTTGGTGGTAACAGTTGCCGTAGATTTAATCACAGCTGTCGCCTTGGGGATGATTTTGGCAAGTTTTGTATTTATGCAAAGAATGGTAAATTTACAATTGGATGGTATCAATATTTATAAAAATAAACCCGAGCAAGCGCCTGTAAGTTCTGAGGGCAAAGAAATTATAAAAAAAGCAGGTGGTGATATTTTAATGTTTCATTTGCAAGGCCCGCTTACCTTTGCAGCCGCCCGTGGAATGCAAAAAAGATTATCAATAGTGCAAGGGGATTATAGGGTTTTGGTGTTAGATCTAAAAGATGTCAATAATATTGATTTTTCATCAGCCAAAGCTTTAATAGAAATGGTGCAGGCTACCAAACATTCAAATGATAAACAAGTTTTAATAGTGGGAACAAATTCACAGGTTTTAAAAATGTTAAAACAACAAAAAATAAATAAAATATTAGATAACAACAATTTTTATGCAGACCGGCTTGATGCTTTGCGAACAGCTAAAACCTTAATAACGGAGTAAAAGATGTCTTTTTTGGCAACTATAACTTTCATCGGGGCTTTTATTATTTTTGTCGCAAGTCCTGGACCTGGGGTTTTTATTACTATCAGCACGGCAATCGGCGCAGGTTTTAAAAATGCCAAATATGTAGTTTTTGGGATTATACTCGGTGATCTTTTTTATCTAATATTAGCAGTATATGGCTTAGGGTATCTCGCCCAAACTCTCGGTGATTTTTTTATCGTTATCAAAATCATCGGTGGAATATATTTAATTTATTTAGGTTATAAAATCTATTGCAGTTATAAAGCGAATAAAAATATTAAATCAAAGCAAGAAAAATCATATCTGGCAAATTTTATGACAGGATTTTTAAATACCTTAGCGAACCCTAAAACCATAATTTTTTATCTGGGATTTTTACCGGCTTTTATGGATTTGGAACAACTTACCACCGGAGATATTTTGTATCTTATGGTAGTTGTCGCAACAGTAATATCATTGGTTTTGTTGTTATATGCCAAGATGGCATCAATGGCAAAAAAAGCCTTAGGAACCGAAAAAGCTACTCGCCGTTTAAATAAATTATCAGGCTCTTTGATGATGAGTGTAGGGATATATTTATTAGCTCGCCAGTAATGCAAAAATAAAAATATTTATCATAAAAAATAGTAGATTTTGTGTATAATATTCATTTTCATTTTTATTGTATTTATTAAAAAATAAAATTATGAGCAACCTCTACGAACACATAAAAAAAGTCCTTGCCAAAAATGAAAATTATTGCAAAAATGGCAAATTATTTAAAAATATAATTGTTGAAAATGCCTTAAAACTCACCCCTGATTTGTTGGAGTTGTTGTTATCTGATGAAAAAGCCACCAAACATTTTTTTACCAAAATAAACACAACCTATGTTTTTGATAAAATCAAATTTCAAAAATTTGTCTCCAACAAACAATTTTTGCCAGATAGTTATACGGCTTTTAAAAATAAAATAGGGCTTACTGTTGATGATGAATATCTAACCGAAGCAGGCGAGGTTGTTTTATCATGGCCGTATAAAGACTGCATATTAGAGGGCGGACAAACCAAAGAAGAGCAAAAAAAAGACGAAGTTTTTTATAATGAAACTCTTGCCCCTGACGAAATTGACAGGCTTTTTGAACCCAAAGCCTTGACGAACTTTAAAAGATATGACAAAGACGGCGAACATAAGGTAACCGATATATCAATAAATGATAATTTTATCATCAAAGGCAATAATCTCTTAGCCCTGCATTCTTTGAAAAAAGTTTATAAAAATAAAATAAAACTGATTTATATTGATCCACCATATAACACAGGCAACGATGGTTTTAATTATAATGATAGCTTTAATCACAGCACCTGGCTTACTTTTATGAAAAACCGCTTGGAAGTTGCAAAGGAATTGTTAAGAAATGATGGGGTTATTTTTGTGCAGTGCGATGATAATGAGCAAGCCTATTTAAAAATCTTGATGAATGAGATTTTTGACAGAAAAAAAACAGATTATATGGTGTGGCAAAAAACAGACCCAAGATACGACCAAAACACAAATGCAAAAGTTATAAAAAGGTTTAAAAGAATACATGAGCATATTTTGATTGCATATAAGGGCGATAAAAACAACTATAAATTTAATAAAATTATGAGATTGCCAGAGTGGACAAAAAAGCAATCTAATCCCGATAAAGATCCAAGAGGTTGTTGGCAATCTGGAATTGTTTCTTATGAGGAGGGGCATAAAAATGAGGATAAAAACTCTGAATTCTATTACACGATAGAACTTCCAAGCAAAAGAAAGATGACGAGACATTTTTTTGTAAAGCAAAATGAATTTAATAATTTGCTGAAAGACGGTAGAATTTATTTCCCAAAAGAAGGTGACGGTATTCCAAGAATAAAAATCTTTGAAGATGAAGAAAAAGAATATCACTGCGATTCAATTATGAGAGGGTTTGGCACAAGTTCAACTGCAAAAAAAGAATTAGAATTATTAGAGTTTCCTTTGGGTAAATTTGATACTCCAAAACCTGAAAAATTGCTTGCGGAAATTATAAGAATGACAACCAAAGAAAATGACATAGTCCTTGATTTTTTTAGTGGTTCTGGCACGACAGGTTCTGTCGCCCATAAAATGAATCGTCAGTATATTTTAATCGAACAAATGGATTATATCCATGATTTACCAGAGGAGAGATTAAAAAAAGTTATCGCAGGCGAGCAGGGTGGCATCTCAAAATCTGTTAAATGGCAAGGAGGAGGAGGTTTTACATATTTAGAATTAGCAAAAAACAGCACCAAATATGTTGATAAAATAGAGCAAGCGACCAACTCAAAAACTCTTTTAAATATATGGAATAACTTAAAAAAAGAAAAATTTATCTCTTATAAAATAACAATAGATGAAGTTGATAAAATAATGGATGATTTTAAAAAAATGGATATCAAGCAACAAAAACTCACTTTAATGGCAATATTAGATAAAAATGATTTGTATGTAAATCTATCTGATATAAATGATAACGATTACCAACTTGATAAAAATACCAAAACTTTAAATGAAGTTTTTTATAATAATGGCAACAAATAACCAAATATTAGAACAAAAAATATCAGCGGCGATTTCAATGGGTTTTATTCCTGTTGAGGTGAAAGATTCTATAAAAAACAATTTGAACCCTACATTAAAACTTCGCCCATATCAAATCGAAGCTTTGGCGAGGTTTGATTATGCGGTGAACACCTATCCTAATCGGCAAAAACCTACTCAATTGCTTTTTCATATGGCAACAGGTAGCGGTAAAACTTTGATTATGGCAGGTATAATTTTGGATTTATACCACAGAGGTTATAATAATTTTGTATTTTTTGTTAATAGTTCTAATATAATTGAAAAAACTAAAGATAATTTTTTAAATTCGCTATCTGCCAAATATCTTTTTAATCAAACCATATCAATACAGGATAAACAAATAAACATTAAAGAGGTTGATAACTTTGAGGCAACAAATAATGATGATATAAATATTGTTTTTACAACGATTCAAGGTTTGCATACAAGATTAAATACCCCACGAGAAAACTGCCTAACCTATGAAGACTTTGCCGATAAAAAAATTGTGTTGTTATCTGATGAAGCCCATCATATCAATGCGACAACCAAAAAGGGCAAAAAAACCAAAGATGAATTAGCAAAAATTGCCAGTTGGGAGGGGACTGTTAATAAAATATTCCAAACAAATGATGATAATTTATTATTAGAATTTACAGCAACTGCCGATTTGAATCATCCGGAGATCAAGAAAAAATATCAAGATAAATTATTATTTGATTATCCGCTAAAACAATTCAGGGAAGATTTATATTCCAAAGAAGTGCAAGTTTTACAAGCCGATTTAGGGCAATTTGAAAGGGCAATGCAAGCGGTTATTTTAAATCAATATCGCAGGAAAATATTTGAAAAAAATAAAATCAATATAAAACCTGTTATTTTGTTCAAATCAAAAACCATTAAAGATAGCGAATTGTTTTTTGATGAATTTATAAGCGGCATAAAAAACTTAAAAAACACTACTATTAATAAAATCAGAGACAATGCAACAAATCAGATAATTCAAAAGGTTTTTAAATACTTAGATAATAACGATATAAAAAATGAAAATTTTATAACCGAGATTCAACAAGATTTTACAGATGATAAATGCATGGTGGTTAATAGTAAAAATGATAGTATTGAAAAACAGTTAATCGTCAATAGTTTAGAGGATGAAAATAATGAATATCGGGCTATTTTTGCCGTTGATAAACTAAACGAGGGCTGGGATGTTTTAAATTTATTTGATATAGTGAGGTTATATAATACAAGAGATACAGATCATAAAAGCGGTAAGGTTGGCAAAACTACGATGTCAGAGGCACAACTTATCGGCAGAGGGGCGAGATATTGCCCTTTTAAAATTGAAAAAACTCAACCATTTTATCAGCGAAAATATGACAAAGATATTCAAAATCAGCTGCGAGTTTGTGAGGAGTTATATTATCATTCAGCCCATAATCCAAAATATATATCGGAGTTAAATAAAGCTTTGGTTAATATCGGCATCAAAGCGAATAATGCAGTGCAGAGAAAATTATTTTTAAAAGATAGTTTCAAACAAACAGATATTTTTAAAAACGGAGTTTTGTGGACAAATGATAGGATAAAATATGATTGTGCGGATATTTATGGTTTGGCAGATCATATCAAAAATAAAATTTATCACAAAAAATTCCTGACAGGTTATTCTTATGTAAAATCTGCATTTGATGATAATGAGGAGAAAACCTGCAACACAAGAGAGACCAAAACATATGATATAAAATCATTCGCCCCTAATATTGCTCGCAAAGCTTTGAATAGACTGCCATTTTATCGTTTTAATAATTTGCAAAAATATTTTCCTAATTTAAAATCTATCAGTGAGTTTTTGTCATCAGATAGTTATGCAAAAAATATTCAGGTTGAAATTACAGGATTAACAGAACAGGTTCAAAATCCATCAAATCAATTAACATTAGATACAGCGATTAGTGTATTTGATGAAATAGCCCAAGCAATTCCACAGGATTATTATGACTACAAAGGCACCAAAGAATTTAAAGCTCAAAGCATCCAACAAATTTTTGCCACTGACAAAGAGTTGAATTTTAATATCAATCAAAATAGCAAACAAGAATATGGCACAGGACAAAACGACACAAAAAATCAAGATTTATTACTTGATTTATCACAAGAGAGTTGGTATGTATTTAATGATAATTATGGCACATCAGAAGAAAAATATTTAGTCAAATATATCAAGCAAGCCTATCAATTTTTAGCAAAAAAATATAATCAAATATATTTAATTAGAAACGAGAGACATTTTAAATTATATACATTTGATGAGGGGCAAGCCTTAGAGCCTGATTTTGTTTTGATTTTAAAAAAAGATAAAAAATCAAAATCCATTATCAGACAAATTTTTATTGAACCCAAAGGCACAGATAGATTATCAAATGATGACAGTAAAACAAAAGAGAGGTTTTTGTTGCAGATTGAAAAAGAACATAAAATATTAACTATTTTTGAAAACAAAGATTATAAACTTATCGGAATGCCCCTTTTTAATCAAACTCAACACAAAAAAGAATTTGTGGAGAGTTTTAAAAAAACGATTGATTTATCCGCAAATCAATAATGATAAAAAATAACAATATCACATTTTATATAATGTTAGCACTCGCTATGACATTTTGGGGTTCGTCATGGGTGTCCGCTAAGGTTATGGCAGACTATATTAGTGCAGGTGAGTTGGTAGTTTATCGTTATTTTATAACTACTATTACGATGATTCCTGTGCTTGTTTATTATAAAAATAGTTTTAAAATTAGTAAAAAAAATGTTCTCAAAGCCATCTTAGGTTCGTTGTTTTTATTTGCTTATTCTATCTTTTTTTTCTATGGCACAAAATATGGCACAGCAGGGGCAGGTGGTGCATTTGTTACAACTCTCGCTCCCATCGTGGTTTTTATTTTATTGGTGATATTTTTTGGCAAAAAAGTTTTTAAAAAAGATTTGATTGCTTTGTTGTTAGGAGCAGTGGGGGTTTTAACAATTTTAAATATTTGGCAATTTTCAGCGGATGATATTTTAACTACAGCTAATGCATTTTTTGTAATGGCAGCTGTGTCATGGCCGTTTTTAACAATTACAACCTCCAAAGCTACTGGCATAAAACCTCTGGTATTTTCTTTTTATATGTATCTTTTTATCACGATTATATCATTTATAACTATTCCGTTTGATAGTGGTAATATATTTAATTTTGATAATTTTGGTGGGATTTTTTGGTTAAATTTAATTGTTATTTCGGTTTTTAGCACAACTTTTGCCACCAGTATTTATTTTGTAGCAATTACCAGATTAGGCACCCAACAAGCCAGCGCTTTTATATTTTTGGTGCCTTTTAATGTTATTTTATTAAGTTATATTTTTCTGGATGAGCCGATATATTTAACCACAATAATCGGCACAATTTTAACCATAACTGCGGTGGCAATATTGAATAATTTACAATGGAAAAAAATTTTTAAAATAAAAACAAAATGAGTGATATATATCCACTTTCAATGGTAATCTCAATCTTAACATTCGCTTTTACGATGGCTATGACCCCGGGGCCGAATAATGCTTTGTTTTTAAGTTCTGGGTTGACTTTTGGGTATCGGGCAACTATCCCCCACATTATAGGGGTTATTATAGGGTTTCCATTGATGACATTTTTTGTCGGTATAGGTTTAGGTGAGTTGTTTCAAACCTATCCTATTATTTTTCAAGTTTTAAAAATAATGAGTTTTGCTTATTTATTATGGATGGCATATCATATGACCCAAATTAAAGGCGGTTTAGGCAATAATAAAAAACGTGATAAACCTCTGACATTTATTCAAGCGGTTTTGTTTCAATGGGTAAATCCCAAAGCTTGGATTATGGCAATATCAAGCATTAGTGTATTTACCACCTCAATAGATAATAAATTTAGTCAGTTACTAATTGTAACTTTTTTATACTTTATCGTAGGTTTTGTCTCCACAAATTTTTGGACTCTTGGCGGAGTTTTGTTAAAAAAGTTTATAACTTCACAAAAAGTAGTGCATATAATCAATTTAATTTTAGCATTTGTTATGGTGGCATCAGTATTGCCTTTTATGCTCCATTAATGATTGCATGCTCCGCCACTAACTACAAACAAGACAAGGAACTTTAATCTATTCATGGCTATAATGAAAGCTGAAATACATAAAGATCTCTAATAGTTGATAATTAAAAAATTCCTGTCTTTGGTTTTCTGCCTACCCCTATTTTTAATTAAATTGAAGTTTATAGAGGTTAGCATATGTCAGGTTTTTGGCAAGCAATTCTTGGTGGGTGCCCCGTTCGATTATTTTACCTTGATCTAAAACGATAATTTTATCGGCATTTTCAATCGTTGATAGTCTGTGGGCGATAACTAATGTTGTGCGGTTGGCGAATAGATTTAATAATCCTTGTTGCACTTTTTTCTCTGATTCGCTATCAAGGCTTGATGTTGCCTCATCTAAGATTAGAAGTGGTGCATTTTTTAAATAGGCTCGGGCGATAGCAAGCCTTTGTCTTTGACCACCTGAGAGTAAAATTCCATTTTCACCGATGCAGGTATCATATTTTTTTGGTAATTTTTCAATAAACTCATCGGCATAAGCGGCAACAGCTGCCTCTTTTATTTTTTTATCACTTGATTCTGATAAAAGCTTGCCATAGGCTATGTTATTTTTTATAGTATCATTGAATAGAGTTACATTTTGACCGACAAAGGAGATATTTTTACGATATTCGGCAAGTTGCACTTCATCTATTTTTATGTCATCCATCAAAACTTCGCCCTCATAGGTTTGATAAAGTCTGCATAATATTGATGTTATTGTGCTTTTTCCTGAACCTGATTTTCCGACTAATGCTACGGTTTGCCCTGCTTCTATTTCTAAATTTATATCGTCTAAGACAGATGGTAAATCCGGAGCATAACTGAATTTAAGATTTTTTATCGTAATTTTACCACGAGCTTTGCTGATTGAAATTTTGCCTTGATCTGTTTCAACTGGACTATCTAACAACTCAAAGATACTATCGCTTGCTGCTATGCCTTTCTGTAATTCAGCATTAATGGTAGTAAGCCTACGCAGAGGGGCAAACATCCCGAGCATGGCGATTATAAAAGACATAAAAGTTCCAGCTGTGACAGTTCGCATCATGCCCTCATTGGTTGCCATATAAACTATCACGGCAAGAACTGTGGCAATAAAAAATTGGACGACAGGTACACTTATTGATCGGACTAAGACGAGTTTTAGGTTATTTTTACGAGTTTCGGTATTGATGTTGGCATATTTTTCTTGCTCTTGATATGAACCACCAAATATTTTAACAACTCTGTGTCCTTCAATTGCCTCTTCGATTATATGAGTCATCTTTCCCATTGAATTTTGGATAAGATGAGATAGGATTCTATATTTTTTCGCAAGATAGACTACCATAATTGCCAAAAATGGTGTTATGACTAATAAAATTATTGTCAGTTGAGGGGACAGATATAACATCCAGGACATAAGACCTATAACGGTTAAAATATCACGGATTAGGATTGTTAGTGCATTGGTGGCAGAATCTGATACTCTCTCGGCATTAAAGGTAAGTTTTGAGACCAATTCTCCTGATGTCGAGTTATCATATACTCTCGTTGGTAGATCCAATAATTTGGCGAACATTTGGGCGCGTAATCTTAGCACTAATTTGCTGCCGACCCATGCCATAATATATCCTGACATAAAACCTCCTAACCCACGAATTAAAAAGGTGAGCATAATAAGGGCAGGCACGGCAGCGATTAAGAATGGGTCGCGGGCGACAAAACTGCCGTCAATCATGGGTTTCATCAAAGCTGCAAAGGCGGTATCTGTGGCAGCATATAAAATCATTCCAAAAGAAGCAAGAGCTATTAAGTGGTAGTGTGGTTTGACTAATTTTAATAAACGAGCATAAACCTTAAAAGCGCTGGCTTTCTTTTTATCCATATTTTTTACTCTTATTCTAATTTTGTTGTAGCAAAAGAGATCGAATTTATTCCAGCTTTGGCGGCGGCATCCATAACGCTAATAACGGCTTGATGAGGGGCGATGGCATCGGCTTTAATGATAATAATTGAGTTTTTATTATATTTTGATAGGGATTTTTTTAAAAGATTGTCATTGTTTATATCAATTCTTATATTGTCAATAAAAACAAAACCATTTTTATTGATAGCAATTTGTATTTTATTTTTATATTGTTTGCTGTTGTTGGACTCTGCCTGTGGAAGGTTGATCTGGATTTTTGATTGTTGTTGAAAGGTGGTCGTGACCATAAAAAATATTAACAACAAAAATACAACATCAATTAAAGAGGTAAGATTCAGGTCTAATTCTTCGAGGTCTTGATTGGCGAATCTCATATGTTGTTATTACAAGGATTTAACAAGAGTAATAGCCTCTTTTTCCATGATTAAAATCAAGGTGTTGATACGGGCACGGAAATAACGATAGAAAAATAAAGCCGGGATGGCAACACTCAAACCCGTGGCAGTGGTTATCAAGGCTTTGTTGATGCCTCCTGCTAACATTGTAGGATCTCCTACACCAACTGTAGTAATGGTAGCGAATACATTTATCATGCCGATTACTGTGCCAAGCAATCCTAACAAGGGTGAGATGGCAGCGATGGTTCCCAATAGATTGATATATTTATTTAATTTGTGGGCAACATGGCGACCTTCCTCTTCAACTGTGTCTTTTAAGAATTCAGCAGAGCGATTACGATTTAATAAACCACACACTAAAATTTCACCCAGGGGTGAGTTGTTTTTTAACTTGCTTAACATGGATTTATCAATGCCACCTTGATGTAATAGTCGCAGAGTTTCCACCAATAAATGTTTGGGGAGGACTTTGTTTTGTTTTAGGGACCAAAGTCGTTCGATTATGATTGCTACAGCTAAAACTGAAAACAGCAGTAGAGGTGCCATAATATAACCGCCAGATTGAACAATTTCCCACATAGTATTATTTATCGTTAACCATTTGTTTTAATTTTTTACCGGGGCGAAAAAAAGGCACAAATTTTTCGTCCAAGTCCACTGATTCTCCTGTTTTAGGGTTGCGTCCTACTTTTGCTTTGTGATGATGAAC
Organism: Gammaproteobacteria bacterium; assembly: GCA_003645455.1. GTDB lineage: Bacteria > Pseudomonadota > Gammaproteobacteria > QNFE01 > QNFE01 > QNFE01. Next base: position 36,123 of record QNFE01000001.1, read on the forward strand.
AGCAAAACTGCCAAAACCACGAATTTCAATCCTATCTTTTTTAATCAAACTATCACCTATATATTTCAAAATCAAGTTGCAAGCTATATCAATATCCGAATGATCAAGATATTTTTGCTTTTCCGTTATTGAATTAACAAGTCCTGTTTTAGTCATAATATGATTTTTTAAAAAAATGACAATTATACACAAAGTAAAACAAAAAAACAAAAAATTTATTTTTTTACCCATGGAAAACTTAGATTTTGTATAATATGCAGTTATTTTTTAGGTTTATTAAGGTATGAATAAAGATTTACAAATTATAATCTTAGCAGCAGGCAAGGGCACACGGATGGTGTCCGATAAAGCTAAGGTGTTGCATAAGTTAGCAGGAAAGCCCTTATTAGGATTTGTCATTGAGGCGTCTTTGTCCCTTACAACAGAGGTAATTGTTGTCGTCGGGCACCAAGCATCAGAGGTTAAAAAATTAAATTATCCTGTTAAATGGGTCCAGCAAAAAGAACAACTTGGCACAGGACATGCAGTGCAAATGGCAAACCCTTATTTGGATGGCAACAAAAAATGTTTGATTTTATATGGCGATGTGCCACTTATCAAACCTACTACCATAAAAAAACTTGCAGATTTATCGGATAAAAATACCATCTCACTTTTAACCTTGATTATGAAAAATCAACACGGTTATGGGCGAATTATCCGCGATGAATCAAACAACATAACCTCAATAGTGGAAGAAAAAGATGCCAGCGACCTACAAAAACAAATCAAAGAAATCAATACTGGGATTTTATCAGTTACTAATGATAATCTAATTAAATTATTACAAAATTTAAAATCAGACAACTCACAAGGGGAATATTATTTAACAGATATAATCGCCCAAGCCCATCAAAATGGTTTAAAAACAATCTCGGTGGCATCCCATTCGGTGCATGAGGTAGCAGGGGTAAACGACAAAAAACAACTTGCTGTTTTGGAGCGAGTTTATCAACAAACCTGTGCCAAAGATTTAATGGTAGCGGGTTTAACTTTGTCCGATTATCGCCGTTTTGATTTACGAGGCACTTTAAAATTTGGCATGAATTGTATAATTGATATCAATGTTGTGTTTGAAGGTGATAATAAAATTGGTGATAATGTTTATATTGCTCCCAACTGCATTTTAAAAAATGTTGATATAGGGGACAATGTAATCATCAAAGCCAATAGCATTTTAGAGAGTTGCAAGGTGTCAAACAATGCCACAGTTGGACCTTTTAGCAGGTTGCGCCCAGGGGCAGAGCTTAAAAATAATGCGATGGTAGGAAACTTTGTTGAGGTTAAAAAATCAATAATAGGCGAGGACTCCAAAGCATCTCATTTGGCATATATCGGCGATGCCACCATCGGAAAAAATGTCAATGTAGGAGCAGGAGTCATAACCTGTAATTATGATGGAGCGAATAAAAATAAAACGATTATTGAAGATGATGTTTTTGTCGGCTCTGATACCCAATTAGTGGCCCCGGTTAAACTCGGCAAAGGTTCCACCATCGGAGCAGGCAGCACAATAACGACAAATGTCCCAAAAAAAATGTTAGTTTTATCAAGAATAAAACAAAAAGAAGTGCCGTCATGGCAAAGACCCAAAAAGAAAGAGTAAAAAAATCCCGTCATTGCGAACGGAATTATAAAATCTCAAAAAATCCCGTCATTGCGAGCGGAACGAAGTGTAGCGAAGCAATCTCGTCAAAACGGACGGATAATAACGAGCAAAAAGAACCCTCGTCATCGCGAACGAGCTTGCGAGTGTGGCGATCTCATAGTAGCAGACGGATAATAACAATAGAATACAAACCCCATGAGATAACCACGGCGGATTATTATTTGTCTTGCATCGCTTTTATTCGTCCGCCTCGTTATGGCGAATTGTTATTTTTTGTTTGGTAAAAGATATGGAATATTCAAAACCAATGGAGCAAATAAAAACAGTTCATGTGTTTGTGGTATTGTATAATAACAAACATTAAGCAGGTAAAAAAAAGGAGTAAAATATGTGTGGAATAGTAGCGGCAATAACTAATAGAAATGTCTCGTCAATTTTGATTGAGGGGTTGAAAAGATTAGAATATCGAGGATATGATTCAGCAGGGATTGCACTGCTTGACGATAACAATAAATTAATTAGAGTTCGCACCAAAGGCAAAGTAGAGGTGTTAGAGCAAGAGTTAAAAAAACAACCATTGTCTGGCAAAATTGGCATAGCCCATACTCGCTGGGCGACTCACGGCAAACCTACCACCATCAACGCTCATCCACATTTTTCATCTGATAGAGTGGCAATAGTGCATAATGGGATTATTGAAAACTATAAAGACTTGCAACAAGAGCTAAAAGAGCACGGTTATATCTGCACCAGCCAAACAGACACAGAAATTGTCGCTCATATGTTAGATTTCTTTTTAAAACAAGGTAGTGATTTAAAACAAGCCGTGCAAAAGTCTGTTAAAAAAATCAAAGGTGCTTATGCGATTGTGGCAATGGAGCAAAATAACCCACATCAATTGATAGCTTTTAAAAAAGCCTCACCTTTGGTTATAGGGGTCGGGATTGATGAGAATTTTATCGCCTCTGATGCCCCTGCTTTATCTATTGTGACTAATCGTTTTATTTATCCTGCGGATGAAAATATAATTGTTCTTGATGATAAAAGTGTCCAAATTTATGATAAAAATGACAAACTAATAAAAAGTAAAATTGTCGATTATACCTTTGATAGTGACCCTATCGGCAAGGGCGGATTTAGCCATTATATGGAAAAAGAAATTTTCGAGCAACCTGCAACATCTGAGCAAACCTTAGAGGGGCGAATAAGCCATGATAAAACAACGATTGACATCTCCAACAAAATCCCAGATGAGATTTTAAAACAGGTTGAATGTTGTCATATCGTAGCCTGTGGCACAAGTTATCATGCCGGGATGGTGGCAAAATACTGGTTGGAGCAGTATGCAAAAATCCCCACGAGTATAGAAGTTGCCAGCGAATATCGTTATCGCTCAAATATAGTGCCAAAAAATACTTTATATATTACAATCTCCCAATCAGGTGAAACCGCAGACTCCATCGCCGCTTTGAAAAAAGCCCAAAATGAGTCAAATTATTTATCAACTTTGGTGGTGTGTAATGTCGAACAAAGCACGATGGTGCGAGAGGCAAAATACAACTTAATCACTCGTGCCGGGGTCGAGGTAGGGGTTGCCAGCACCAAGGCTTTTACAACTCAACTTTTGACTTTGTCAATCTTAACCGCTTCCCTTGCCAAATTAAATAATGATTTTAATGAAAAAGAATTTGTTGAATCGCTGGTTCAACTTCCGCTGAAAATTCAACAGGTTTTAGAGCAAAAAGAGCAAATAAATAAACTTTCAACAAATTTTAAACATACCAATTCAATGTTATTCTTGGGAAGATTGACAGGTTATCCTATTGCTTTGGAGGGCGCACTTAAACTCAAAGAAATATCCTATATTCATGCCGAATCTTATCCTGCTGGCGAGTTAAAACACGGTCCATTAGCCCTAATAGACGAGAGTTTGCCAACTATTGCTGTTGTTATGTTTGAAAAAAATACCGATAAATTATTAAGCAATTTAGAAGAGGTAAAATCCCGTGGTGGTGATGTTTATATTTTTGCTGATGAGAGGTTAAAATTAACCGAGGACACACAAACAAAAATAATAAATATCCCAGCCATTGATAATATGTTAGCCCCTATTTTACACATAATCCCTTTGCAACTTTTGGCATATTATGTTGCTGTGCATCGTGGCACCGATATAGATCAACCTAGAAATTTAGCAAAATCTGTAACCGTTGAGTAGTTGCTGATTTTTAAGAAGCCACCAGAGCTCCTCCACTGTTGTCTTCTTAAAGATTTACAATTGACAAAAATATATTGCTTTACTAATCATGGGGGTTAGTCAGAGCTTCCATAAGGAAACTATGGATAACTGAATATAGCTTAACATAACAAATTGTATCATAGCTGTCGTATGATTTGCGATCTGTCATCACCTTGCAATTGATGTTAGTCAATCAATAAAATTACATCATAGATCGGCAATAAGATTGACATGATAATCCAGCCGACTAATAAGCCTAAAATAATTGTTAAAACTGGGGTGATTAACGGTTCTATTTTATCAATTTTATCTGTTGTTTGTTTATCGTATAGTTGTTGAATGCTATCGATTGAGAGGTTAATCTTACCGCTTTGTTGTCCTATTTTTATCATGGCATAGGCTTCAATATTTAATATTTTTTTCATCGCATCTGCAATCTGTTCGCCTTGTATAATTTTCTGATAGGCTATTTTCATATATTTTTGGAGATATAGATTGTCAAGCCCATTTATTGAAATATCAAGGCTATCGGCAAAAGAGTGTCCGCTTTGGTGTAAGGTTGATAAGCAATAAAAAAAACGGCTAAGTTTTGTTTGGTATAAAATATCTCCTATCAAAGGCAGTTTAATAATGAGTCTATCCCATATTAGGTGAAATTTTTGTGAAGTTTTGAGCATTATTTTTATTATCATGAGTGTTGTTAAAAAAGTAATTAACAAAAATATGCCATAATTTTTTAAAAAACTTGCAAGAGACAATAAAGCCTTGGTATAAAAAGGCAAAGATGCATCAAAGGATCTGATGAAGCCTGTGAGTTGAGGCACGAGATACCACAACAAAAAGCTTGCAACCGCTATTATTACTGTAAATGACAGAATAGGAATTGTAAGGATTTTTTTGATTTTTTTAATATTTTGTTCTTTTTGTTGCAAATAATTCACCAAGTTTTTTAAAATTAAATCTAATTTAACGCTATCTTCGCCGACCCTGATCATATTGATAAAAACACCATCAAAAGTGCTGGTAAACTTCTGCATTGATTGGCTGAGTTTCAAGCCGCCTGATACATCTTTATAAAAAATATGCAACATAGCCTGATTGTTGTTTTTTTTTGAAGCATTGAGAGATATTATATGCAAAGATTCTCCTAACGAGACCCCGGCTTGTAATAAAAATTGTAGTTGTTGGCAAAAGGCAATCAGCTCATCGGTATTCAATGTTTTTTTTGCAAAAAAATTAAAATATTTTCTTTTTTTGTGGCAGGATAAAAGGGATAGGTTTTTTTTGTCAAGTAGGGTTAAAAGTTGCTCTTTGTTGGTGCAATTTATTACACCGTTAATAGTGTCACCATTATCATTAACTGCTTTGTAATTCCACAACATAGAATGCCCTTAACACTGCTCCCATGGTAGGTTTTCATAACGCCATCCTTCGGCAACACTGCGATGATGTTTTTGATCTAATTTGCCCTCAAAACCACCATTGATAACATAAATTGACTTTATGCCTGCTAACGAGAGGCAATCTGCTGCGGCTTTGGAGCGATTCGTGCTACGGCAAATTAAAAATATTTTTATCTTTTTTGTGGAGTTCATTTGTCGTCCTAAGAGTAGTTTTTTAACCTCAGAGGTAAAATTTTTATTAACATCCCAATCTGGGTAATCAATCCAGGCAATATGGATGGCTCCCACTGGATGACCTACCATTAGAAATTCCATATCGGAGCGAACATCAATCAGGATAGTATCGGTATCATTTTGTAATTGTTTGTAGGCATCTTGTGGTTTTATTGTTTGATAAGCATTGTTCATATTTATTTATGTTTTTAAAAAATTAAGATAGTTATCATAGCGAAATCTGGCAATAGTTTTATTTTTAACAGCATCTTTTACCGCACAATTCGGTTCATTTATGTGATAGCAATTTTTATATTTACAGCCACAAGATACATCAAAAAATTCAACAAAACCATTTTTAATGTCTTTCTTGTCAATTTTGCTACCAATAAAATCTCGCAAACCTGGGCTATCTATAATTTTTGAATTGTTGATAGCATCATACATCTGAGTTGTGCAGGTTGTATGCCGTCCCACTCCTTTATCGTTTGTTTTACAGGTTTCAATAACATTTTCATTTTTAGTTAAGGCATTGGTTAGAGTAGATTTTCCTACCCCGGACTCTCCTGTTAACATATTTATTTGTTGGGGTTGAAAACTTTTAATAAAGCCATCATAAGAAAAAATATCCAAAGCAGAGACAAGAAAAACATCCATAATTTTTGAATAACAATCAACGAGTTTTTCTATATCTTTTTTTGTCATGTCCCTTGTTTTGTGTTTTTTTTGACTGTTGTTTATTAAATCAATTTTATTGATAATTAACACAGGATATATATTTTGTTTGTGACAAACTATGATTATCTTATCAATAAGTTTGTTATCAATCCCAGGGTTTACAGAGCAAATTATTAATAAACGGTCAATATTTGCTGATAAATTTTGCCGAATTTGATTTTCTTTTATTCTGTAAAGATAGTTTTTTCTATCTAATCTTTTGTTTATTTTATAGTTGCCGTTATCATTTATTAACTCAACAAAATCACCACATAAAACTGAGCCTGCACTATTTTGTAACTTTGCCTCAATAATTTCTTTATTATTTATTGATACCTGCACTTGTTTGCCAAAAATTGCGACAATTTGTGCGTTATCATATGGTGACATTTTATTTTTTAAATTTGTAATAAGTGTTGTTTAAATAATCAGTTACAGATATTATTTCATCATCAAAAAATTCAGCCTCGGCTTGATGAGAGCACATCTTGACTCTTGAATGTAGTTTTTGATAATTTTCTATGCCACTTTTTTGGTTAATATAGGGCTGATCTGTATGACACTTCAAACATTTATCGGCGTGTAAAAATTGTCCGTCTGCTTCACTGTCGTCTGATGCTATGACATTAAAAGATAAAGATAAGTATAATCCTAATAAAGTAATTGTTTTAGATGAAAGTTTCATATAGATGTTCTCCTAAGGTTTTTAATCCGCAAACTCGCAGGCGGATGTGAGTTATAAAACGACGAATATAAACTATCTGGTGTGAGGGTGCTGGCATTTTCTTTATACATTTGCACCAAGGCATCAACAAGATCATTGGCATCTGTTTTATCGGCGGCATAATCATCGGCTTGATATTCATTCTTGCGTGACAGGTATGAAAAAACCGGTGACAGCAGAAAAGTAAAAACTGGCATTATTAAGGAAAATAGCAATAATGCCATAGCATTATCAATAGACGGTATAGCAAAACTTTGAAAAAACCAAAGTTTATTGTAAATAAATCCTAAAATAGCCAAACCTATTAAAGAAAATGCCATTGACATTATAATGCTTTTTAAGATATGTTTGTGTTTAAAATGCCCTAATTCGTGAGCTAAAACCGCTTCAATTTGTTGAGTATTGAGAGTTTTTAGCAGGGTATCAAAAAAGACAATTCTTTTATTTTTTCCAAAACCGCTAAAATAAGCATTGCCATGTCCTGATCTTTTTGATCCGTCCATTATATAGATTCCTTTGGATTTAAAACCACACTTTTTTAAAAGATTATTGATAGAATTTATCAATATATCATCATCTAATAACTTAAATTTGTTAAATATTGGAGCAATTATAGTAGGGTAAACCCACATTAAAACGAGGCTAAAACCTGCATAAACAAAAAAAGCCCACAGCCACCATAAATTACCTGCCATGCCCATAAGGTATAAGATAACCCACAATAAAGGAGCACCTATTAGTATTCCCAGCCCCAAACCCTTTATTATGTCAATAAAAAAAGTTCCATAGGTAGTGCGATTAAATTTATACCGCTCTTCAATTACAAACGTGTTATACCAACTAAAAGGCAGGCCTATTAACATGTTTATAGCGACAAAAAGTCCGATTATAGTCAAGCCACTTAGTATAGGCGAGGATATGTTCCACATCATAACAACACTATATAGATAAGATAAGCCACCACCTAATGTCCAAAACAGCAAAACTATAGCATCAAACACAATTTCAAAATTAGAAAATTTAAGTTTTGTGGTGGTGTAGTCTGCCGCTTTTTGATGATCCTTTAAGTTTATCTTATCGCTAAATTCAATTGGCACCGAGTTTTTATGGGTAGCAACAGATAATTTTTGACGATAATTCAAATATAATCTGACAGATAAACTGACAACAAAAAAGACTAAAAAAGCATAAATAAATAACTCACTCATAAACTAATCCTTGCAATAAATACAGGTATTATAACATTTTTATTAAATAGTTTTGCATAAAATTAACCATGGTTAAAAAATGCTATTGTAACCCTGTCTATTGATGAGGCATCTTTGATACTTGTTATTTTTTGATAATTATATTTTGCAAGTTCTGCTCTGATTTTTGATGAGTGATTATAACCGTGCTCCAAGATTATATAACCTTGCAAAAAAGAAGATGCTACTGAGATAATTTTTTTTAAATCTGCCAGACCATTATCATCTGAAAATAAGGCATTTGGCGGTTCATATAAAGTCTCATTATTCATAAGGTTTTTATCTTTAAGACTCACATATGGAGGATTGCTTATTATTAAATCAAATTTTTGAAGGGGAATGTTGGCAAACCAGTTGCTGTGAATTGTTGTTATGTTAGATACATTATGAAGCTTTATGTTTTTATGACATAGTTTTATAACAGATAAACTATTGTCTGTGGCTACAATAGTTGATTTTGGATAGAGTTTTGCAAGAGTGATAGCGATACATCCTGTGCCTGTGCCAAGCTCTAAAATTTTAAGATTTTCTTTTTTATTATTGTGAGTCTTTAACACTGTATCTATTATTAACTCTGTTTCAGGTCGAGGTATTAAAGTGTTTTTATCGACCTTAAATTTTAAGCCATAAAATTCTTTTTCACTGATTATATAAGCTATGGGCTTGCCTTTTTTTCTTTGCTGTATAAGTCGCTTTAGTTTTTTGTTCTGCTCTTCATTGAGGATGTAATCACTATTGGCATACAAAAAACTCCGCGGTTTTTTAAGCACAAATTTTAACAATATATCTATATCTAATAGATCTAAGTTATTATTTTGTTTTTTTATGTCATCAATACTAAGGTTAATGCCGATATTCATAAAATATTTTTTAATTTAGTGTTGAAGCCCTGTTGCATATGTGATATTTGGGCTAAAAAAAGCTCGGCTGTGGCGATAGCATCTTCAATGGCACTATGGGCATTATATTTCGGAAGACTTAAATTGCTGCGAATATTGAATAATCGTAATTGATTGGCAACGACAGGAATATTTCGCCGATCTAACTCTCTTTTTTCTATTTTCATTGTGTCCGCAAAAATAACTGGAATTTTATAATCATATAATTTTTGACAAGTTTTTTGGAGGTGAGTTTTTTCGATGATATCGTGATGGGCTACGACGACTCTACCTTTTATAACTTCTAATAATTTTGGCAATATATCCTCGACAACAAAACCATCTTGTAATTTATCATCTGTAATCTGGTGGACAGTTACGGCATCTTTTTTTAATTTTTGTTTGACATTTATTAAGTAATGGCAGCTTGCTCCTAAATTGATTTTATTATTTTTAATGAGTGTCCAGCCGAAGCTTAATATGACATCTTTTTTTAAATCAAGCCCTGTGGTTTCAAAATCAAGCACAATAAATTCTAGATCTTTGATGGTTTTATTTTTATCCACCAAAGGAGATTTTAAGTATTTTTGCAAGATAGGGTGGGTATTTTTTTTTAAAAGATATTTGCGATATGTTGTAGGTGGCAACAAAAAGTATAAAAAATTTCTTATCATTTTTATACCAATCTCTCGGTATGATAGGCAGAACTCATAGCGGACTGCATCGTGCGAACAATTTCAAAGGCATCTTTTAAATGTTTTCTCTCCAAGGAGGATAGGGTGTCAGGCTCGACATAATTATTGATTGTCTGTTTTGCTTCTACTTGTTTTAACTGTTGATTAAGGCGAATTGTTGAGATAAAATCATATGACTCTAATAAATCTTTTTTGCCTTTTTTGCTAAGGGTTTTGGCTTTTGATGATAATTTTAACCTATCTATCGTGTTAATTGTATCGGTGATACCAGCTGATAGGGCATACACACGAGCCAAGTCTGTAATGGGAGTGACTCCTCTTTTTTTCATATTGAGCGCTTTGGATTCTGTGCCGTGTTTTTCTAAAACAAAAGATCTAAAAATTCCTAATGGAGGATGATAGTGTAGGGCATTAGCTGCCATATGGGATAAAAATATACTATTGCCTTTGATTTTTTTACCAATGGATTGTTTTAAATCATCTAATAAATCCTGATTGCCATAGATAAAGTCTAAATCAAAAAAAATCGAAGATAACATCAGAGCTTTGGGTTCCGGAGTGTGAATCCATTTATCAAAATACCCCTTCCAAACATCAAGACTTACACACCATAGAGGGTTGGTTGCCATCACATCGCCAGGGCAATACACATAACCACATTCATTTAAACCATCACAGACAAATTTGCTAATTTTCTTAAAATATTCGCTGTGTTTTTCGTCATCATAATTATTATCAAGGATTATTAAATTATCTTGGTCAGAAAAGGCAGTTTGTTCTCCTCGTGCCTGTGAGCCTGCGACCACCCAGGCATAATCAACCTCAGATATGCCAAATTCTTTTTCAGCGAGAATCAATAATCTACGATTAATATCTCGTCCGATAGAGCTTATGGCAGATCCTATATCATAGGCTGTCATCCGATTTCTAACCATCGAGGCAAAAGTTGGCGGAATCTGCAAGGCAAGTTTGGCTAATTCATCAACAGAATTAGCACGATTTATTTCATTAACAAGATAAATAGTGTTATAACTTTGGGCGCGAATTAAATCATTAACTGTGATAATGCTTAAAACTTTTTGATTCTCATCAACAATAGGTAAACGATGAATATTGTGTTTTGTCATCAACAGCAAAGCATCAGAGGCACGAGTGTTTTTATCAATCGTAATCAAAGATGTTGTCATAACAGATTTAATTGGTTGTTTGATATCAACAGCAGAAGAGACAACTTTGGTGCAAAATGTGCGATCTGACACTATGCCAGATAATTTATCCTCATCCATTATCAAACATGAGGTAACTGAATTTTCTGTCATTTGTATCGCAACATTTTGAATTGAGGTGTTAAGATCTAATTTTAAAATGTGTTGTTTGTCTTCGACTAATTCTGATGCACTTTTTGTGAATAAAATATTAGCTGTGGTATCGTGCACCTCTCGTAGGGCAATTTTTAAACGGGAACGTTTTTTACGATCAAAAAATGCTTTTATTTGGGGGAATTCTACCGCAATATCAAGCAAAGTTTTGGCAGGAATTTCATACAATAGGCAATCTTCAATGGCACGGATAGGCATGGTAACCTCGCCTGTTACAAAAGCGGACCTATAACCAAACCAATCCCCTCCATCAAAGTGGCTGTATAATTTGCCATCACTATCTAAAACCTCAACCGCTCCTGTTCGCAACAAATAAACGGTTTCATTTGTCTGCCCTGACTTTAAAATTATTTCACCACGGCGGGCATATTCAATCTTTAAGCTTTTAGCAACAATATGTAAAGCATCAGTGGATAATTTATCCAAAGGAGGACAACTTTTTATGTAGTCAATAATTTCAATTTGTTCAATTTCCATGATTGTTTTTAAAAAAATAAAATGGCTATTTAATAATTAAATCCAATGCTTTGGATAGAGTTAAGAAAAAACCAATCATTGCGATTAACATCACCATATTTTTATTCAAAGCCTGTTGAATTATTGTTTTTATGTCGCTTTTTAAAAGAGCAAATTCACCTTTTAAACCAGTAAACTCATCTTTTAAACCAGTAAACTCATCTTTTAAACTTGCTACATCAGAGGTTACCTCATCTAATTTTTGATCCAAGTGATTGATATGGTTATATTGAGATTTTAACAATAAGGTATTTATATCTTCTTGTTTTAAGCCCTCACCACGGACGAATCGCTCCTCTATTTCTTTTAATTTTGGAGTTATCATCTCGATTAACATACTGTCTATATTAGTTTTATTCATAGGTTTTTATAAATCATAAATAGGGTAGCATAACAAAAAATAATCAACAAATATCAAAAATGTTTTTAATTAAAACAGGACCACGGTAAATTAAACCTGTAAAAATCTGCACCAGAGAGGCACCAGCTTTGAGTTTATCATCGGCAGATTTTTTATCCATAATTCCACCTGAGGCGATTATTGGTAAATCTCCTTGATATAAATCTGCTAATTTTTTGATTATTTTGGTTGTAGTCTCGTTTAATGGTTTGCCTGATAAACCGCCGGTTTGTTGATAACTGTGTTGGACGGTGGTGTTGGTGGCAATAATGCCGTCCATTTTGCTGCCTCTTATAATTTTGGCAACTGTTATTAGTTGAGTATCATCCATATCTGGGCTTATTTTTACGACTAAGGGCGTCCATTTTTTGGTTTGGTTGAATATTTTTATTTGCTCTTGTTTTAATCTTGTAAGGAGCTTTTGAAGGTTAGCAGGTTTCAACAAATCTCGTAAATTTGGAGTATTAGGAGATGATAAATTTATACTAATATAATCGCAATGTTGGTATGAAACTTGCAAACAATATAAATAATCGTCAATGGCATTCTCGTTTGGAGTGTTTTTATTTTTGCCGATATTAATCCCGATAATTCCACTAAAAGAACTTGATTTTAATTTTTTAATCGCATATAAAATCCCTTTGTTATTAAAACCCATCCGGTTGATGATAGCTTGTTCTTTTTTATAACGAAAAAGCCTCGGTTTGTCGTTACCTTGTTGTGGTTTTGGAGTTAAAGCGCCGATTTCAATACAACCAAACCCAAGCGATTCTAACGCATCAATATAATCACCATTTTTATCAAAACCTGCTGCTAACCCAATTTTGTTAGGAAACTGCAAACCCATAACCTCCACAGGTTTTTTATATTCAACCAAGCTAAAATTAGCCCAGATTTTCAGCATTTTTAGGCTAAAAGAGTGAGCGACCTCAGGGGGTAGGGCAAACAAAAAAGGACGAGATATTTTATAAAGTGTTTTCATAGGTTAGCTGTCCCCAATAATTTTTATATCATCAGCTGGTGCTTGTTTGTAATTTTTTCTAATCATAGTTTTCGTCCAATAGTTTAATTAGAGTTTTTGCATCTGGTAAAATATTTTTATATTTTTTTGGCAGTTGTGAGCTGGTATTAAATGTAGCAACCCCCATAGCTTTATTAAAATCTCTGAATGCAAATTCTACGGTTTTATTTTTCTTTTCTTTGCAAAGGATTATACCTATTGATGGGTTTTCGTGTTCTTGTTTTATGTATTCGTCAAGGGCAGAGAGATAAAAATTCATCTTTCCTAAATATTCTGGTTTGAATTTTCCTGTTTTTAACTCTATGGCTACTAATGCTTGTAAATTACGATTGTAAAACAATAAATCAACAAAATATTCTGTATCATCAACTATTATTCTGTATTGGTTGCCAATAAATGCAAAATCAGCCCCAAGTGTTGAGATAAATTTTTTAATATTTTGCACGATTTCATTTTCTAAAACTCTTTCGTTGTCTTGCTCTTCGTCTGTAAGACTTATAAAATCTAACAAATAATGGTCGTTAAAGTTTTGTAATGATTTTTGTCTTTGTTGGGTGTCACTTATTGTTTGGTTAAAATTATTTGGCAACATTCCCTGTTTTTCAAATAATTTATTTTTTAGATGCTGTTTTAAAACTCTAACAGTCCAAAACTCGTCTGTTGATTTTTTGATGTAAAACAACCTCTCGTTGATTTTTTTTGTCTTGGCGATTATCTCGCAGTGAGCGGTAAAACTTAATTTTGTAAAACAATCAACTAATAAATTTATATCAATATCTAATTGGTCAGTCAATGACTGGCTAATTGATTTTTTGTTATTTTCGGTAATTTCATCTATAAAATATAAATTCCATTCTTCATAAAATGCTCTCATATTTTTTAAATTTGAATATGAAAATCCTCTTAAACCACTCAATTCAATTTGTAAATCGTCTGATAGTCTTTTGATGGTTTGATTGCCCCATTTTTCAGTTGCAACTTTTTTGGATATTATTTTTCCTACATTAAAATATAAGTTTAATAACTCTTTGTTAGCAACTTTGGCAACTTCATAACGACTTTTTATTATTTGTTGCTTTAAATTTTTAAGAATCTTGATATAATTGTCAATAATCATTATGTTTATCCCTGTTTTAATTTTATAAAAATATTGACACTAACCCTTTGCAACATCTTAAACATGCCATCACCATCAGGACACTTTTCCGCTATGTTGTGACTCTCATGCAAATCCAAAATATAAATTTTATCAAAACCTGCTGCCAACCCAATTTTATTAGGAAATTGCAAAGCAAACAAAAAAGGACGAGATATTTTATAAAGTATTTTCATTTTAAATTTTTATTACACCAAAGTTTCATAAGAAGGACCTAAATAATTCTATAAAATCCGTCACTGCGAGACAAAGCCCTGTCAGTCTCGGATACTACCAAGAGATTGCCGCGGTCGCAAGCTCGCTGCAATGACGGGTTTTTTTATTTATCCTCAATAATTTTTATTTTATCAATCTGTTGCATTATTTTATTTGTTTCAAAAAGCACATAAATAATTTTTTGATAGTGAGTTATGTCTGTGTTTGATAACTCGTAATCTTGGTCTTTGCGAGATTTGAGCCATTTTTGTAAAGGCTGATAACCGCCGATAAAAAAATTCCAAGCGATAGATGGCACATTATCAAAATATTGATTTTTATTTATCCACACTTTTCCTGTGCCATCTTTTTCTTTGCTTTCTATAAAAGTATGTTTTTCTACTGTCGCATCTCCATCTCCTTTAAATGGACTTATTATATCCGTTAATTCTATATTTTCCATTAAATGCAACTTGCGAAGTGTTGCACCTTTTTCAATACATTGCCAAAATGTTTTTTTATCCGCAGGATATGGCACACGAGGGAAATCAATTTTTAAAAACTCTTGGTATTTCTTGCGGTATTTTGGTGAATGCAACACAGCATAAATATAATCCAAAATATCAATCGGCGATAGGTAATTTTGAATTTTTTCTGCTTTAAATTCTAATTTTAAATTGTCTGCTATTTTTTCAACAATTTTCATATCCAAGTTAGGTTTTCTACTCTTTTCTGTGAACATTCCATCTGATTCTTTGTCTGGGTAAAGATATAACGGACAAACATAATCTCCTCCTTGCATGCCAGGGCGAGACCAACTTCTAAAATCAATTATATTTGCAGAAACAAAACAAGGTGAAGCATTTTTCTCTACAAAACCTCTTTTAAAAACCAATCCAATATTTTCAGTTTTTAGAAAATGAGACATAACCTCGCCTCGTGGCATACACAAAAAACCTTTTGATTTTTTGGAATAATAAGTCCATCTATTATCAAATGGACGATATGATATTTTTGTTATTTTTTTAAAATCAACTCCTGTTTTAATTAAATCTTTTTTTGCATATGAAATTTTCCAGTCACGAACATCCTTGCCTAATTTAAAATGCTCTCTTGCCTCCTCGTCATCTAATTTTAAAAATTTTTGAATAGTTTTTTTAACCTCATCTGCTGTTTTATGAATAGTAAAGTTATCACGAGCTGTTACTATGCCAACAGAATTGATAGGAAATAAATCTGTCAAAACAAAACCTTTATCATATTCGGCTTGGGCTTGGTAATCTTTGGGTTTAAAAAAATAATAGGGTTCTTGTGGTTTTAATTTTTCAAATTGAATACTTGTCAAATCATTTTCTAATAAAAAACCATATTTTGCTTGGCGTTTTCCGTAGAGATCAAAATGAAAAACTTTGGCTAATTTATTTGATAAGTTTTTGTTTTTTGCTGACAAGGGGACATGTCCCCTTGCTAAACCATGTCGTTTTTTCTTGATGAAAATATTGATACTGACCCCTTGCATAATATCAAATACATTTTGATCTTTTGTGCCATCAGGGCAGACTTCCTTTTTTTTACTGTTGCCGTGTAAATCTATGATATAAATTTTATCATAGGTTTTTAAGAGATTGTGCCTCATGCCACGAAAGGTGGGGTTATCTAAAAAGCCGTGAGGGTTGATGAAGGCTAAAATTCCTTCGCCATTTTTTTCTATTAAATTTTGTGAATATTTAATAAACTTTACATAATCATCGTTAAGCCATTTTGAATTTTTTTCTTGTAATTTGCCACCTGTTGGCTCTTTTTTATAATCATCTAATAGGTTTTCTATCCATTTGCCTTTGTTTGATGATTCACCGGCATAAGGCGGATTGCCTAAGACAATCATAACAGGGGTGTCTTTTTTAACTCTATCGGCGGCACGAGACTCATCAGATAACCATTTGGCTCCAAATAATGACAAACCAGCATATTCGTGTTCTGGCTCTAAACTATTCGTCAAAAATACATTAAAACGATTATTGTTTTTGTCGTCTTTTTGATAACCTGTTGTTTTTAATAACATTTGTAATTTAAGATGACACATAGCATAGGGGGCAAGCAGTAATTCAAAGCCGTTTAATCTGGGAATTAAATCTTCATCAACATATTTATGCCAACCGCCGGAGTTCGTGGTTTTTATGATATCGGCGATATATTTTATCACCTCACATAAAAAAGTGCCTGTGCCGCAGGCAGGGTCTAAGATTTGCACTTTATGAACTTGTTTGGTTGTTTTGGTTTGAGTTTTAGGGTCGTCAAATTTTATATTAACCATGCTTGTGTCACAAATCCCATCGCTTATTTTAAAGTCTTTTTTTAAAACATCATCACAAGCTTTGATGATAAATTTAACAACAGGTTCCGGGGTATAATAAACTCCACGAGATTTTTTTAATTGGGGGTTATAATTATGCAAAAATGTTTCATAAAAATGAATCATCGGATCTTGTGTGGCAGTTTTTTTGCCAAAGTCTTGTAGGATATTAGATAAATTAGCATGACGGAAAATATCAACCAAAGCATCAACAATCCAGATAATTTCTGTGTCTAAATTTGCACCGCCAACATATTCAAACAAATGTCGTAAAAATGGATTAGTGCGAGGCATAAGCTCCATTGCCTCATATCTTGAAAATGATTGCGGTGTTTTGTCGTGTAATCTGGCAGCAAACAAACCATAAGTTATAGTCTGGGAATAAATATCAGCAAAACTTGCCTCATCTAAGTCTTTTATTAGTATTTTTTGAAAACTAGTAAATTGCTCATAAAGATTAGTGTTTTTGCAATCATCGCCGCAGGTTAAAGCTTTGTAAATTGCATCTTTTAATGTTTGGGCTTTGAGTGCCATAAGCGAGGCTAATTTTTCGGCTGTGTTTATTGTTGTGCCGTTATAAGCACAAAAGTTTTTTAAAAGATTTATAAAAGGTGCAAAGTTATCATTGATGGGTTTTATTTTATTGTTGGTTATCGTAGCAATTTGAATAGTTTCAAGTTTTTTGATTTTATTGTCATCAGTTTTTTGATAGAATCTAAATTCAATATAATTAGTTGTCATTACATTGTCAAGTCGGCTGACATATCGCAATAATTGATTGTTGTTGTCTCCTTTTTCTAAGCCATCTAATAGGTTGTTTTTTAAATCTTTGGCTTCAATATAAGCGGTTGGAACTTTGTTTTTATTCTGCACTAAAAAATCAGGAGCACCACATTTTTGTTGTTTTGGTTCGTTGGTTATTGTAATATCTTTGATAAGGTTTTCTATAAGATTTTTAAAAGCTGGACGATAGCTGTGTTCGGTAGCCTTGCCACTTTGGAAAAGATCTGTTACATTTTTTAAATATTCTTTGATATATGTTATATGCTTAGGTGGCTTCATATTTGCTGTTGTTGTAAGTCTGACACAATTTCGGCAATTTTAATAAAATCGTTATCATTGTGAACCAAGATTAAATCATTTTCAATGGCACAACAGGCGATAAGGCAATCTATTGTGGAGCGAATTGTTATACCTTTTTGGCGGCATTTCATATAAATGTTGGCAGAGTTTTCATAACTTTTTAAATTATCTTGCAATGAATAAAATTTTTGTTGATTTAGTATGTTTTTTAATTTGTTAAAAAGTGATGTGTTTTTTGCACCCTGTAAAACTTCCATATAAATTACACCAGTTATTGCAGTTTGTTTTTTTGCATATAATGTTTTTATAAAATCAGTAGAATTATTATTAAATAAATCAATCCAAATAGAAGTATCAATTAAATACATTTATGCAAAGGTTTTATTTATATTTTGGCAGAGAGCGGGAGCGCATTGCTTTATAATCGTAGCCTTCAAAAAATGGACTTTCTCCATCTAATGATTTTATGAGCCAATCTAAACCATTGTTTTTGTGATTTTCAATATATTCGTGCAAAGCTTTGTCAATTATCGCTCTTTTGCTTTTAAGTTTGCTTAATTTTAAAGCTTGTTGCACTATATTTTCATCCAAAACAACATTTGTGCGGTGTAGGGTTGGTAACATTTTAACTCTCATGTATTGAAAAATGTGTATAATAACATAAATTATGTGTATATGTTATTTTTTAATGTTATAAATTCTCATTATATTTTGGATAATATTTATTAAACTGGCAACAACAAACATTTCTGTATTGACAAGGGGGCATGCCCCCTTGTTAGTTCTTGTGTCCGATTGAAGACATGTATTTTTAACTGCCGAGTTAATATATAACTCAATCATAAAGCATTCTCATCTAATGTTTTATTTTGCTGTTGCTTGGTTTGATATTTTAAAATAATATATTCCAAATTATCCCATATCAAGTATAATTTTAAAATTTTGTTGTTGCCATAACTGCTTGGCGTAACCTTTTTTAAAAGCGATCAGTTTTTCTTTTGCATTACGAGAGTGGGCATAATTAGGAAAGGTGCTGTTGTCAAGTCCTTGTCCATATTTTTGATTCAAACGAGAGGAATAATCAAAGTAAGTTAACCAATTTGCAGGTTTTATCATTGTTTCAACGGCTATTATTATATTATCTTTTGTGTCAATTTTTATGTTTTTATCGGTTATTTTGTTGGTATTTTGTGTCATTCCACCCAAACAATATTTGTTAAAAACTAATTTAATGCAGTCATCAGCAATTAAAGAATTGTGAAAATTTAATAACAATAAAAATATTAGAATTTTTAATTTCATAGGAACAATTTATGCGAAAAATTTGCTATGTTTATTGAGTTATAATCTCAGGACCCATCAAAGCATTAGGAATAAATGTTGAAATAGCAGGAACATAAGTCACTATTATCAAAAATATAATTAAAATCATCAGCCACGGCAAAGCCGCATGAATTACCTGTTCCATCGGCATTCCTGTGATGCCCGAGGTTACAAATAGATTCAGCCCCACAGGCGGCGTTATCATCCCTATCTCCATATTAACAACCATAATAATCCCCAGATGAATGGGGTCAATACCAAGTTTCATGGCAATAGGGAATAAAATCGGTGCCATAATCAATAAAATTGCCGAAGGCTCCATAAAGTTGCCGGCAATTAGCAGCAAAATATTAACAATAATTAAAAATCCCCATACTGGCAAACCAAGACCAATAATCATCGTTGCTATTTCGTGCGGAATACGTTCGGTCGTTAAAACATGAGCGAATAACATTGCATTGGCTATAATAAACATTAACATTATGGAGGTTTTGCCAGCGGAGAGCAGAACATCTGGCACCTGAGTTATTTTGAGGTCTTTGTAACCATATACAGCCACCAAAAAAGCATAAACAGCCGAGACTGCGGCGGCCTCTGTGGGAGTAAAAATTCCACCATAAATCCCGCCCATTATGATGACAATTAAAAATAAACCACCTGATGCTATGGCCGCTGATTTGCCCCATTTCATAAAACCTTGGAATTTTTTACTGGGGATATTAAGTTTTCTTGCCCGAAAATAAATGGCAACCATTAACATCAAACCTGCAATTAAACCCGGGATAATGCCTGCGAGAAACATTCTGCCAACTGAAACATCGGTCGCTGCGGCATACACCACCATAACGATTGATGGCGGAATTAAGATTCCCAACGTTCCTGCATTTGAGATAACACCTGCGGCAAATTTTTGGGGATAACCCTCACGCACCATGCCCGCTATAACAATCGAACCTATCGCTACCACTGTGGCAGGAGATGAGCCTGAGACTGCGGCGAATAACATACAGGCCATAACAGATGCCATAGCGAGCCCACCTCGGATATGCCCTACGGTATCAACGGCAAAATCTATCATTCTGCGGGCGACACCTCCTGTTGATAAAAAAGCGGAAGCTAATATAAAAAATGGGATTGCCATCAAAGTATAATGATCGGTTGTGGAGAAAATTTTGCCTGCCAGCGAGGCAAGCGAATCTGTGCCGAAAAATAAAATAGTTAAAGTGCTGGCTAAACCTAATGAGAATGAGATCGGCATCCCAATTAACATAAAAGCGAATAACATCACAAATAAAGCGGTTATAACCATATTTTTAATCCTTTAATGTATCTAATGCTTCCTTGACTTCTGTTGCTACATGCATTGAATATTGATTTTTTTTGTAAATTTGCACCCCAACTTGAATTAAACGAAATAAGATAAGGGCAAAACCTATGGGTAGAATAATTTTTAACTTCCATTCGCTGATGGGTAAGTCTTCGGCTTCAATCCCCATCTGATATAGTGTAGAAATATATTGATATGAACCGATAAATAAAATTATAGCAAATACAGAGCAGAGAGATACTGATAATAAGCCTAAAATCTGTTGAGTTTTTTTTGAAAATTGTTTTGCTAACATATCTATGCCGATATGAGCACCGATCTTAACGCAATATGATGCCCCAAATAGAATTAACCAAGCAAATAAAAAAGTAGTAAGTTCCAAAGCCCAGACGGCTCCTGCGTTAAATATATATCGTGATACTACCTGTGAAAATGTTACAAGAGTCATCGCCGCCAATAAAGCGGCGATAAACATCTCTTCAAACTTGTTTAAAAATTTTTCAAACATATCTTTGAGTTTTACTTGTTGCAAGCAACAGCGGCAGCGATTGAATCTTTGCCAATCTCGCCTTCAAACTTGGTCCATACAGGAGCCATAGCTTGGCGCCACTTATCAAGTTGTGCCTCAGATAAAGATATAACGGCAGCTTTGCCAGCTTTGGTGATTTTAGCCTTATCAGCATCTGCTTTTTCCAATGCCCAAGCGGTCACTTTCAAGGTCACTTCTTTTAAGATTTTCTCTAATTCTGTGCGAATATCCGCAGGCAAACCTTTCCAAAATTTAGTGTTGGTGACTACCAGATATTCTAAAACACCATGATTTGATTCAGAGATAGTATGTTGAACTTCAAAGAATTTTTTGGTATAAATATTAGACCAAGTGTTTTCTTGTCCGTCAATAACCCCTGTTTGTAAACCATTATAAACCTCAGAGAATGACATTTTTTGTGGGTTAGCATCAACTGCTTCAAATTGAGCGGCGAGAACATCAGATGACATAATGCGAAACTTCAAGCCTTTTGCATCAGCAGGAGTCTTTAAAGGTTTGTTGGCGGATAGTTGTTTCATACCATTTAACCAATAAGCAAGACCTGTAAAACCCTTGTCTTCAATAGCAGTTAAAAGTTTTGATCCGGTATCGCCACCTGTAAAACATGCCAAAGATTTGGTATCTTTGAATAAAAATGGTAAATCAAATACACCATATTTTTTAGTATATTTACCAAATTTTGACAAAGATGGAGCTGCCATTTGCACATCTCCCAAAGCTAAGGCTTTTAAAACTGCTTTGTCATTATAAAGTTGTGAGTTAGGGAACACCTCAACTTTAACTTTGCCTTTTAATCTCTCTGAGACTAATTTTTTAAACAACTCAGCCCCTTTGCCTTTTGGTGTATCAGCTGATACAACATGCGAGAATTTAATTAAAATCTCTTTGGCTTGCGCGGAAACACTAAGGCTCAAACCTAAGATAAGCAACAACGGAACAATAAATTTTCTGTTCATATAAAATTACCTTTAAAAAAATAAAAAAAATACTATTTCATTAAAAAACAGTGAAATAGATGAGTTATTATCAGTATATACAAAATAACATAAATAGCGATTATCTAATAGATAAAAATAATTTAGCAATTATTACATAACATTTTTTAAATTGCAAAAAAAAAATGAATAAAAATAAAAAAATAACATATACTATTGCATGATTTATTTGTAATGTTCGTTTTACTTTTCTTTTTTTATAATAAAATACAAGGATTGTTGTTATGATAAAAACCGATAAACCAGTTTATTTGGATATGTTACATATCAAATTGCCCATAGCTGGTATAACCTCCATTTTGCACCGGATAAGTGGTTTGATATTATCACTATCAATGGTTTTATTTGTGGCAATTTTTGCTATTTTAATCTCAAATCAGAACAATTTTAATTTTATCCAAGAGTCATTATTCCCCAATTTGTTTTTTAAATTGATTTTGGTTGTGTTGTTATGGTCTTTTTTACATCACTTTTTTGCTGGAATTAGATTTTTATTGTTAGATTTTGATATAGGGATAGACAAAAAAAGTGGAACAATAACTGCCATAATTTTATTTTTGTTAAGTATTTTTTCACTTATTTTTTCCGTTTGGTTTTTTATATTATGATAGCAAGATTAACAGGTTTAAAAGCTTGGGTTCACCAAAGAATAAGTGCGGTTTTTTTAATGCTGGTTATGCCATATCTAATTTGGCAAATTTGGATAAATATAACAGATTATCAAAGTTTACAAATATTTGTCTCATCAATATTTAATCAGATTTTGTTAGTGATAACAGCAATTTTTCTGCTAATCCATAGTTGGGTTGGCTTGCGAGATATTTTGTTGGATTACATTTGGAACGATAAAATATTAACTTTTTTATTGTCTTTTGTAGCCACAGGTCTGTTGGTTATTTTCATCTGGTTTTTAACTCTTTTATTTTTTTAAAAAATGGCAAATTCAACAAAATTAAAAACTCACAAATTTGATGCGATTATTATCGGTGCCGGAGGAGCGGGTTTAAAAGCCGCTTTGCAAATTGGCAAATCAGGGGCAAAGGTTGCTGTTATCTCAAAAGTATATCCCACTCGCTCTCATACTGTATCCGCCCAAGGTGGCATAAATGCGGCTTTGGCAAATGTTAGTGAGGATAACTGGCACTGGCATATGTATGACACCATCAAAGGATCAGACTGGCTCGCCGACCAAGATGCCGTGGAATATATGTGTCAAAAAGCACGCGAGACGGTGATAGACTTAGAACATAACGGTGTGCCATTTTCAAGGCTTGATGATGGCAAAATATATCAGCGAAAATTTGGCGGACAAAGCCAGAATTTTGGCAAAACCCAAGCGACACGAACCTGTGCTGCCGCCGACCGGACAGGACATGCAATTTTGCATTCTTTATATCAACAAAACATAAGATATAAAACTCACTTTTTTGATGAATATTTTTGCATTGATTTATTAAAAGATAAAACAGGGGCGATAGCAGGGGTTATGGTGTTATCAATGGCAACAGGCGAACCTTTGATAATTCAAGCAAAAGCGACAATAATTGCCACAGGAGGTGCAGGGCAAATTTTCAACACCACGACAAATGCCACAGTTAATACAGGGGACGGATTAGCCATGGCATTGCGTGCGGATATTGCTTTGGAGGATATGGAATTTTTTCAATTTCATCCCACCGGTATCGCAGGCAAGGGGATGTTATTATCAGAGGGCGCAAGGGGTGAGGGCGGATATTTATTAAATGGCAAAGGCGAGAGATTTATGGAAAAATATGCGCCGAATGTCAAAGATCTCGCCAGCCGTGATGTTGTTAGTCGCTCGATATATTTGGAAGTCAAAGAGGGTAGAGGCTGTGGTAAAAACAAGGATCATGTTTTGTTGCAGGTTCATCATATAGGAGCAGACAAGGTTAAAAAAAGATTGCCAGCCATCCGTGATTTAGCGTTGAGTTTTACCGGGCTTGATATGGCATATGAGGCAATTCCGGTTTATCCGACCGCTCACTACACAATGGGTGGCATTCCTACTAATAAATATGGCGAGGTAGTGGATGACAAGCACCAAAGCATAACAGGCATATATGCAATCGGCGAGTGTGCTTGTGTTTCAGTCCATGGAGCAAATCGTCTGGGGGGCAACTCATTATTAGATATAGTTGTATTTGGCAAAATAGCAGGTGAGCATTGTATAGAATTTTTAAAAACAAAACCACAACACAAAAAATTAGACGATAAGATATTACAAAAAATTGAAAAAAGGTTTTGGAGTTGGGATAATAATGATGGCATCGAAGATGTGTATCAACTAAAAACCGAATTAAAAGAGACAATGGATAAATATTGTAGTGTTTTTCGCACCCAGAAAATTCTGGATGAAGGTGTAGAAGAGGTTAAAAAAATAAGCGAGAGATTTAAAAATGTCAAATTATCTGATAGATCAAAAACTTTTAATATTGCCAGAATTGATATTTTTGAAACTGAAAATTTAATTCAAAATGCCTTGGCGACAATCATATCTGCCGCCGCACGCCATGAAAGCCGTGGTGCTCACAGTCGCGTAGATTATCCAGAACGAGATGATAAAAATTGGTTAAAACATAGCCTATTTTATCTCAAAGATTTATCCTTAAAATACAAAGATGTCAATATGAAACCTGTAAGTGTTGATAGTATTCCACCAAAAAAGAGGGTGTATTAAACAAGGGGGCATGCCCCCTTGTCAATTCGCTGGCTATTTTTTTATTTTTACATAGTTTTTTAGAGAATTAAAATGAATGATATAAAATTTTCAATTTACCGCTTTAATCCTGATTTTGATAAAAAACCATATAATCAAGATTACACTCTTAAAAAAGAAATTTTAAAATCTGATATGAAATTATTAGATGCTTTGAAAATAATCCAGCAAGAAGACCCCACACTTGCCTATCGTAAATCCTGTGGTGAGGGAGTATGTGGCTCAGATGGGATGAATGTCAATGGCACAAATCGTTTGGCTTGCATTACCCCACTATCCGAACTTGGCAACAAAATAAGCCTAAAACCACTGCCTGGATTACCTGTTATTCGTGATTTAATCATCGATTTAACTCAATTTATGGATAATTATAAAGCCGTCAAACCCTATCTTATCCGAAAAACAAAAGTAGCAAAAACAGAAATTTTACAAACACCTGCACAAAGAGACAAATTAGACGGACTTTACGAGTGCATATTGTGTGCCTGTTGTAGCACCTCATGTCCTAGTTTTTGGTGGAATCCAGATAAATTCTTAGGGCCTGCGGCTTTATTACAATCTGCACGATTTATAATGGATTCCCGAGATGAGGCAAAAGATGAGCGATTAAAAGACTTAGACGATGCTTACAAACTATTCAGATGCCACACAATAATGAACTGCCAAATCTGCCCCAAAGATCTCAATCCCACGAAAGCCATCAGTGATATCAAAAAAGAGATGTTAAAAAATAATTGCAATAAATGAAAATTTTGTGTATCAGTTTTAAGCAATCTAATGATGGAAACAAGTTAAATAGAAAGATTCTTGTAGAGGATATATTAGAAAAATAAAAAAAACAAAAAATTGATGTGGTGCTTTTACCTGGAAATGTTGTAAAAGAATTTAGGTTAAAAAAAGATGAAGAGTGGGCTTCTAATATTGCCAATAAATACAATATAAAAATTATTTATGAGAAATATTCAATAAAAAAAGGAGATAAGAACAAAGGGAATCACTATGCACTTTATGCCAAATCTGGCAATCAAAATACAGGTGAGCAAAAATTTGCTACATCAACAGAAGTTAATAATGATAGCGATTTATACAAATCTTTGGCTGATGAAATAAATAAAGGCGACAGAACAATTAGTTTAAAACATGTAGAAATTGGAGTTCTTATTTGTGGTGAAAACAATATATTGGTAAACAAGCAAGCCAAACAAAATAAAGTAAAATGGCGATACGAGCAACCAAAAATAAACTGGAATCCCAAAATAATCATTAACCCATCGCACAATTCAATGGGAAATTGGAATAAATTAAATAAACGATTTGAGTTTTTAAGCAAAAAATTTGAATATGTTATTTATCTTACAAACTCATCACACAAAACCTTTGGCAAAAGCAGCCTGAGAGTGTATAAAAAAGGAGTAGAAATTAAAAATGGAGAAAAACCTGATTTCAAAACAAATGACAATAAAGCTATTGGCTGTATAGTGGAAATTATATAGTTGCAAAAAAATATCTCAAAAATTAAAAATGTTGCAAAATAGAATTTAATTATTATATAATATGTTTTATGAGTGACCTGAACAAGGTATTAAGCCAAATGAAAACTAATGCAAAAGGTGTTAGGTTTTCTGATATTCAAAAAGTTTGCAAACATTATTTTGGCAAACCCAGACAAGGCAGCAGCAGTCATTGTATTTATAAAACACCTTGGATTGGTAATCCGCGAATAAACATACAAAACAATAAGGGGAAGGCAAAACCTTATCAAGTAAAGCAGGTTTTAATTGCAATTAACAAATTAGAGGCATACAATGAATAATCAAGTTGATAAATATACATACAGAGTAATATGGTCGGAGGAAGATCAGGAGCATATAGGGCTTTGTGCTGAGTTCCCAAGCCTAAGTTGGTTGTCCGAGTCACCACAAAAAGCATTAGAAGGCATCACAGATGTTGTAAAAAAGTGCATAGAAGATATGCAACAACACAACGAAAGCATTCCGCAACCAATCGCATACAAAAAATATAGTGGAAAATTTAATGTGAGACCTTTGCATAATTCAAGTGCTGTTTAGAGAGGACAGAAAATAGTGCATTTTTATAGCAAAAATGAGGAATATGGTAATTCCCTTTGACGAATTTTTGCTATGAAAAGGTGCATTTTATGTGTTTTATAAATTGTGCTTGAATTATGCAAAGGTCTCAATGTAAGTGTGCCACCAGAGGTTCACAGAAGCCTTTGTATCCAGGCCGCTGAATCAGGAGTAAATTTTAACTCAATGGCGAGCGCTAAATTATCCCTGTAAGAATAAAAATTCAAAAAAAACAAAAATATCTGTTGTTGTTTCTGGCTAAACTGAACCCTACTCCCAAAAAGTCTTGACTTTTATGGAATAGAGGTTATAATAGTCGGCATGAAAAGATCTTTAATTCCATCAATTCAACAAGACTTAAAGCAAAAAATGGTTTTGCTTACAGGTCCGAGGCAAGTTGGTAAAACCTATCTATCAAAAGATATTATAGCCGATTATGATTATTTTAATTATGACTATGGCGATGACAGGCAAGCTATGGCTGATATGGCTTGGAACAGAAAATCCGCACTTATTATTTTTGATGAACTTCATAAAAAACCTAATTGGAAAAATTGGTTAAAAGGCATTTATGATGTTGAGGGGATTCCACCTGCTATTTTGGTGACAGGTAGTGTCAGATTAAATACCTATCTTAAAGCATCCGAGTCTCTCGCCGGTAGATTTTTTCAAATAAGACTGCATCCTCTGGATTTAAAAGAGTTATATCACAAAGATAAAACTATTGATTTGACAAAAACATTTGATAGTTTGTTGCAATTTGGTGGTTTCCCAGAGCCTTTTTTGAAAAAATCTGTTAAATATTATAATCGCTGGAAGCAGTCGCACTTGGATGTAATTATTCGCCAAGATTTAATTCAAATTGAACAGGTTCGCCAAATAACTAAAATTGAAAACCTTATCCAACTTTTACGAACAAGAGTAGGTAGCACAATATCATATCAAAACCTGTCGCAAGATTTAATGTGCTCTAACAAAACGGTTAAAAACTGGTTAGAGATTTTAGAAAATATGTTTGTTGTTTTTAAGGTTTTGCCCTATAACAAAAAAATAAACCGCAGTTTAAAAAAAGCCCCCAAATATTATTTTTATGATACAGGGCAGGTGATGGACGATAAAAATAAAGGTGCAAAATTTGAAAATCTGGTCGCCTGTGCTTTTAAAAAAGAAATTGACCACCAAAAAGACTGCCAAGGAGAGAATTATAAATTAAATTTTTTACGCACCAAAGATGGCAAAGAGGTTGATTTTTTAATCTGCCAGGACGACAAACCGATTACAATGATTGAGGCAAAATATAGCGATGATAAAATCCACAAACATTTTGATTATTTTGATAAACAATTACCAAATATAGAAAAAATTCAACTAATTGCCAAAGACTTAAAACGAGAAAAAACCTATGCAAACAATCTATCAATCACGGATGCAACAAGCTATCTTGCGAGATTAAGTTTTTAATTATCAATTTTTAACTTTCAACTATAAGCTCTTACAAAACTTTTTATTGTTCTTATCGGCTTTTAATTTCATCAATAGCGAGTTTGGTGAATTTTATTTGTTGCCAAAATTTATTCATAATTTCATCAAACATTATTTTTGTTTGTTCTGGCAGGTAATCATGAACCATTTTGTTTCTAATTGTTCGCATTTGAATCCAAGTCTCTGCACTCTCTACAATAGATAATTTTTCCATTGTATTGATTAAATCACGATACGAAAGAGTTGGAGTTGCATTTTTATAAATATCGTAGGTTTTGAAATATTTTATAAAAATCTCAACACAACGGATAAATCTATCTGCCAAGGCATCATATGGCTCTAACTCATCGTAGGAATAGTCATAATCTGCTTTATAGGGTTCTAATTTTTTAATTGAAGCCTGCACGAGGTTATATACCCGATTAACCTTATTTTTTGAATCTGTTAGCAAAACTTCAAAATTATCAGTCATTTAATTTTTACCAGAGAAAGGGTTTTAACGAATGCTTTTTGTTGGGCTGTCATATTATTTTTATCAAAAATTATTACATCTAATTTAGCCTCTAAGTCATTATAAAATTGAGTGCTTATCTGGGTTGATAATTTAAACGGATCTTGTTTAGAGTAAATTAAAATATCAATATCTCCGCCTTTTTTATTATCATCCGCTCTGCTACCAAAAAGATAAACCTCATCATTTATATTTTCTAATGCTTTATTTAAGGCATTTTTTTCATCTTTGTATAATCTCATATTGGAAAATAATACAACAAAAATAAAATTAAAACCGACATTTTTTGCAAAGATGTCTCAAACAATCAAACAGGCATCGCCATAACTGAAAAATTTATATTTTTTTGTTATGGCATAATCATAAGCTTTTAAAATTAAATCACGGTTGGCAAAGGCTGATACTAACATTAAAAGGGTGGATTGCGGTAGATGAAAATTGGTAATTAGGGCATCGGTAATTTGAAATTTAAAACCTGGGCTTATAAAAATATCGCTCTCGCCATTATATTGAGATATTTTATTATTTTTTGCTACGGTCTCCAAAGCACGCACGACCGTTGTGCCAACACATATTACTCTGCCGTTTTCTCTCTTACAATTGTTGATTATATCCGCTGTTGATTGATTGATTGAAAATCTCTCGCTGTGCATTTTATGATCTTTGATGTCATCAACTCGCATCGGTAAAAAAGTGCCAGATCCGATATGCAGGGTTATTTTGGCAATTTTTACCCCCATCTTTTTTATTTTTTCTAATATTTGATTATCAAAATGAAGCCCTGCGGTGGGGGCTGCCACTGCTCCTTCGTTTTTGGCGAATACGGTTTGATATTTGTTTTTATCTGTGATATTATCATCTCGTTTTATATAGGGTGGTAGTGGCATATGACCGAATTTGTGAAATATATCAAGGCAATTATGACACTCTGCCACAAAAAATTCATCAATTTTTTGGCGAATTTTTATCTCTATATCGTGCGAGATTAGAGTTGAATTTATTTTAATTTTTTTGCTACCTGAGATATGACATAAAAAAGTTTTATCGGTTAATATCCTCTCCAAAAGTATCTCAACCTTGCCGCCTGTTTTTTTGTAAACGAAGAGGCGAGCAGGAATTACTTTGGTATCATTTAAAACTAAAACATCATCTTTTTTTAAATATGATAAAATATCCGTAAAACATCTATCATCTGTTTTATTGTTATGGCGATTTATAACTAACATTTTGCAAGAAGTTCTTGACAGAGGCGGTGTTTGGGCGATTAGATTATCTGGTAAATTATAATCAAAGTCTTGTTTTAGCATATTTTAATCAAAACAAATATTTTAACCTTTTATGAAAAATAAAAAACCAATAATTTTTAATAAAAAAACTCTTTTTAAGTCTAAACTATTTAATATCCAAAGTATGGATTTGAAATTTAGCAATGGGCAGATGCGAGAATATGAGAGATTACAAGCCACAGGATCAGGTGCGGTTTTGATTGTGCCGATGTTAGATGACAAAACTTTTTTGTTAATCCGTGAATATTCCTGTGGCACAGACAGATATGAGATAGCATTCCCCAAAGGTAAGATTGAAAATAATGAAAGTTATGAAGATGCCACGATACGAGAGTTACAAGAAGAGGTAGGGTTTTATCCGCATAAAATTATTAAACTTAAAAATATGAGTATTGCCCCTGGATACTTATCACATATTACAACCATAGTTTTGGCACAAGATTTAACCAGGAGTAAATTAACAGGAGACGAGCCAGAACCTTTGGATGTTATGCCTTGCACTGCAACAGATATAAAAAAATTACTTAAAAAAGATGAATTTAGTGAGGCACGATCCATCGCCGCTTTTTATTTGGCACAAGAGTTTTTAAAGAGATGAAAAATGTTTTTTGAAAAATTATTTATCCAAGACTTAACCGATAAAATTAACATTGTTGATGTTGTCGGAGCACGAGTAAAATTAAAAAAAACCGGCGGTAATTTCAGTGGACTTTGTCCGTTTCATAATGAAAAAACCCCATCTTTTTCTGTCAATATTGCCAAAGGGTTTTATCATTGTTTTGGTTGTGGCGCATCAGGCTCTGTCATAAGTTTTGTCATGCAATATGAAAACCTACCGTTTGTTGAGGCAGTGCAATCATTATGCCAGCGGTTTGGTATCGCCTTGCCTGAGCAAAATATTCAATCCCAAGAAAAAAGTGCCAAAAATCAATTAGAATATCAAAGGTTAACCCGCGTGATGCAAAAAGCTAATGATTTTTATTGTGAGGAGCTTAAAAAATCAACCATCGCACAGGATTATTTAATCCAAAGAAAGTTATCACCTGCGGTAATTGAAAAATACAAAATAGGTTATGCACCGAATAGTTGGCAAAATTTTAATAATCAAAATATATCAGGGGCAGATTTGCTTAACACAGGTTTGCAAAAACAAAACGAGAAGGGCAAAATTTATGATAGATTGCGAGATCGGATAACCTATCCTATTTTTAATAATCGTGGAACAATTATAGGTTTTGGTGCTCGTGCAATATCTGATGATAATAAACCAAAATATCTGAACTCTCCGCAGACTAAATTATTTGATAAATCATATGAATTATACGGTATGTATCAAATTTTAAATTCAAAAAATAAGTTTGATAGTATAATTCTTACCGAAGGTTATATGGATGTCATATCCTTGTCGCAACACGGTTTTGAAAATGCTGTATCAGCCTCTGGCACCGCAATATCCGCCCATCAGATTCAAAGCCTGCATAGATTTTGTGATATTATTATTGTGTGTCTCGATTCAGATCAGGCGGGGATAAATGCTGCTTTAAAAATAACCTATATAGCTTTGCCACTGTTAAAAGAAAACAAACAAATCAAATTCATCACCTTGCCTGCAGGAGACGACCCTGATGATTATATTCAAAATAATGGAGCAGAAAAATTTAATATTTTAATAGAAAACAGTAAAAGTATCGAGATTTTTTTATTAGAGCATATAAAAAATCAATATCAAACAGATGATATAGCAGGCAAGAATGCTACCATCAACGAAGTTTATAAAATCATCAATTTGATTCAAGATGAAAGTTATAAAAAAATATTTACCGAGTTTTTTAGCCGAGAGCTTGGGGTAAATATATCGGATATTCAAAGCCAATCAACACTACAACCAAAAAATGCCACCGAAAAATTGACAATGACTCCAATTCGTAAAATGTTATCTTTGTTGATTCAAAACCCTGAATTTTCTCAAGATTTATTATCTAACCCTGATGTTTTTAAGAATAATATCAAAGGCATGGAGGTTTTAAAAACAATTATGGATGATGTTATAAAATTCAACCTTACAACTGTTGCCTCTCTCGACGAACATCTAAAAGAATATTCTTTTTATGATTATTTAAAAAAACTACTTATGAGTTATGATTATTTTAAACAAACAAACTTAGGAAATAATGCGGATAAAGACACTCAACATAAGATTTTTATGAATTTAACAGATTCTTTTATAAAGCCACAATTAAGAAATGAGAGACAAAAACTTAATAATATCTGGCAAGAAACTGACAGCCTAACCCCAGAGCAAAAAAATAGATTAGATGAGATTAACAAAAAACTAAAAACCAAAAACCATGCAGAAAATTAAATCATAACAGATGAAAGTATCGTAATAACATAAAGTTCGTTACTGCTACAAAAGTCTCAATATATTTATTTTATTTTTATCAATTTTATGAGTTAAGTCTAAAAATTCTTGTTAATTTTATGGTTTTTACTCTTTTTCTTGCAGGCGACATTGTTGCGAACATATGATGGGATAGCAAGATGAGAGGGGATAGTTTTATTATTTTTGAATAATTTTTCTGCGATTGGCAACATATAGATAACATCTGGCAAAATATTTTTATAACAATTTTGCGGTTTTATTTTTAATTGTTGTTGCAGGATTTTAGCATAATCATTCAAAGCATTACCGATTATAAAACTGTTATCAGTTGCTTTTATTTGAGGAATTATTTTATCAGGGTTATCAACTCGCTCGCTTCCTACTATTTTAATGGTATTGTTTTCAACAATATATTCCGCCCAATATACTTGTTTCATTCTAGCGTCAATTGTGCTTATTATATGGTTGCAATTTTTGTTGTGGTTTGTTTTTATGACTTGATATGCCATAGTCTCTAATGATGATATGCCAACAATGGGAGCATCTATTGCACATGATAGGCCTTGAATTACAGCGGATGCCATCCGCACTCCGGTAAAGCTGCCAGGGCCTCTGCCATAGACTAACAAATCTAAATCAATCATAGATAGATTGTTTTTTTTCAGTAGATTTTCAATTTCTGAAAGGATTAAATCACCATGCAGATGAGGTGATGATTTGTGACATAAATTTATACTTGTTATGTTTTTTGCAGCTTGCAAAGCGAGGCTTAAAACTTCGGTTGAGCTATCAATTGCCAGTATGTTCATGGAGAAAATTTATAACCTGTTGAGTGTCTTGGGTATGGGGAAAATATGACAAACTATTTAAAAAAGTTTTGCCATAAAATTTGCTATTTATTCTACCATCTCCTATCATCAAAACTCCATAATCATCAACTCCACGGATAAGCCTGCCTGCTCCTTGTTTCAAAGTTATAACTGCCTCGGGAATTGAGAGGATTTCAAATGGATTGAGGTTTTGTTGTTTTAGTTTGTTTGCCCTTGCGACAAAAACAGGATCAGCAGGCGAGGAGAACGGAATTTTATCAATAATGACACAACATAAATCCTGCCCCTTAACATCAACTCCTTCCCAAAAACTTTTTGTGGCAAGTAAAATAGAATTTTTATCGGTGATAAATTTTTCAGTTAGTTGCATTTTTGGCATATCACCCTGCACCAATAAAGAAAATTCATCTTTTAATAATGCCACGGCTTCATTGAGTGATTTATAACTGCTAAATAATAAAAAACAACGACCATT
The DNA here is from genome assembly GCA_003645455.1 of Gammaproteobacteria bacterium. GTDB lineage: Bacteria > Pseudomonadota > Gammaproteobacteria > QNFE01 > QNFE01 > QNFE01. The sequence continues at coordinate 69,976 of QNFE01000001.1, forward strand.
AGCTGCTTTGATAAGAGGTTTTGCCGACTCCATAAGTCTGGCGATGAAATCACTATTCTGTGGATTTAGATCATTTTTGTTCGTATATAACATCGCTTGTTTGTTATAATCAAATGGGCTGCCGACTATAATCTGTTGGGATTCTTTGATGCCTAATTTATTTTGAAAGTCATTAAAGTTATTGTTAATGCTAAGAGTGGCTGAGGTAAAAATCCAGCTGGCATCAGAGGAATGTATATGTTTTGAAAAATAGTTAGCAATTGATAGGGGAGTTTTATGAAGCTTGTAATTATTTTTAAAAACTTCAAACCATTTTATGTGGTTATCGTTTTTATCCTTATCATTGTTATCATTATTATTATTGTTACTAAACCAATTTGTTAAAAAACTTGTTATCGTTGATAATTTATTTGAATGGGATTCAATAGATTTTTCGTCCTTGTGCGGTTTTAGTTGTTTTTGCAAGGCTCCAATGGCATCAATCACCGAATCATAGGCTTGATATATATTTTTATTATTTTTTATATCGTCTTGGGGTTTTTTTTGTTGATGTGGACCAAAACTTGCAACAAGTTTTAGGTTGGCATTATTGAGTTTTTCAGTATATTCTTTAATGGCATAATCACCTGAGATTTGAAACATATCATTAAAAATATCCGTAGTTAGTAGATTTATTTGTTTGTTAGAGAAATGCTCGCTAAAAAAAGATGTTGCACTTTGTTCAATCTTATGTGCTTCATCAATAATAAAAATTCCAGCGGACGGTAAAATTTCTCCTATGCCATCACTCTGCTCTTTAATCGCCATATCGGCACATAACAAATGATGATTAACCACCAATAAATCAGCATCTAATGCCAGCTCGCGGGCTTGATAAAAATAACACTCTTTATGTTGAGGGCAATCAGACCGCAGACAATTATCATTGTTTGAGGTGACTTTGAACCACCAGTTACTATTTTCGCTAACGGATGTAAGCTCTGATATCTCACCTGATCCGGTGGTATTTGACCAATTTATTATGTCTTTAAATTCCCTCTCTGGATAGTAGAAATTAAAACTATTGGAGAATTGTTGAATTGAGCCTAATCGATATAAACAAAGATAATTGGAACGTCCTTTTAAAAGATGAATTTTTAAATTAAGTTCCAGGGTATTTTGCACTTTGGGAATATCACTATAAAATAATTGATCTTGCAGATGTTTTGTGCCAGTTGAGATAATGGTTTGTATCCCTGATAACATGGCAGGCACGAGATAAGCAAAGGTTTTGCCGACCCCTGTTCCTGCCTCTGATATTAAAATATCGTTATTTTTGATGGCAGATTCTATCGCAATGGATAGATCTAATTGTGGAGCACGAGCCTTAAAATTTTCAAGTTTTTTTTCAAAAATTCCATCTGTGGATAGGATTGATTGGATTTTCATATTCTATTTTAACATAAGTTTTTGAATTTGCAACTGTGCTTCTTTGGCGCCTGGAATATCTCCTCTTTGAGTGCGAGCGTGCTCTATTATGCTCCAATTACGATAAACTATATTCTTTTCATTATTAGCAAAAGAGTTAGATTTCATTGCTAGGTTTTCAGCAAGTATAGATTTACGAATCCTTAGTTTAACCTCAGCATGTCTGCTTAGAATTGCCGGATTTTTAGGGGATAATTTTTGTGCCTGAGTCAGATATTCATCGGCTTTAAAATATTCGTTTTTTTTGATAGCATCCTCAGATAATTGCCACATTTTGCCAGCCTCTGGGTTTTGTATAACCCAGGTATGTTGCAATGGTTTATCAGGGGCGGACTGACAAGAGATAAGAGTAAGTATAAAAATAAGAAATAATAATTTTTTTATCATAAAATAGCCTGTTTAAAACTTGAAATTATAACACAACAACTCAATAAAGAGTAAAAATTTATGAAAAATATAGCAATTATAGGTGGAAGTGGTGTCATAGAATTAAAATCCTTTGTTAGAAAAAAACAAATAGAGGTTTTGACTCCATATCATGATAATCCGGTTTTTTTACAGGCAGGAACATTCGCCAATAGAGAAATTATTTTTTTATCAAGACATGGAATAAATAACGATATTCCAGCTCATAGGATAAATTATCTGGCTAATATTTATGCTTTAAAGCAACAGGGTGTTCAGAATATTTTTGCTATCAATACCTGCGGTGGTATAGATTTAAAACCCTTAGATATTGTTATTCCTAACCAACTAATAGACTATACCACAAATCGTGCCAATAGTTATTTTGATGATGAAATAAAACACCTAGATTTTACCTATCCTTTTAGTGAAAAATTAAGACATATAGTTATACATGCATCAAAAAACTGTCAAGATAAAATAATCCGCCATGCAACATATGCGGTAAGCTCAGGCCCTCGTTTAGAAACTTGTGCCGAGATAGAGAGATTTAAAAAAGATGGTTGTAATATTGTAGGGATGACTGCAATGCCAGAGGCTTCCTTAGCGCGTGAATTATCAATAGAATACATTTGTATCGCAGTAGTTGTAAACTATGCCGCAGGAGTTTTAGGACAAAAAATTGATATCAAAGATGTCAAAGAAAATAACAAAATCGGCACAGAAAAAATAATTGATCTAATCAAAAATGTTTTGCAATGATAGTCCATCTTTTAAGCATAAGTGACAAACCTCAATCTTGGATACAAGAGGGAATAAATGAGTATAAAAAAAGATTACAGCAAGATTGTATCTTACAGCAGTCTTTTATAAAACCCATAAAAATTAACAATAAAACTCCCAGTCAACAAAGTAAAATAATTTTATCCGAGATTAAAAAAGACTCAATTTTAATTGCCACAGACGAAAGAGGCAAAAAAATATCAAGCATAGATTATGCTAATATCTTAAAACAATACATAGAAAATCACCAGAATATAACAATTATAGTAGGAGCAAGTGACGGCTTGCCAGAGAGCATAAAAAACAAAGCATCACAGGTTTGGTCGTTATCTAATATGACATATCCTCATAAAATAGCCCAACTTATCATAGCCGAGCAAACCTATCGTGCTTGGAGTATAATCAAAAATCACCCATATCATCGCAGCTAATCAGATCTTTCTATATTTAGAGACCTTTGCATAAATCAAATGCTGTTTAGAGAATGCAGAAAATAGTGCTTGATTTATGCAAAGGTCTCATTTAGATATTTCATACAAAAAATATTTTATAAGATAATTTGTTTTGTTCTTTTGTGCTTGATTTATTTAACTATTTTTATTACAATACTTATTTTTTTACATAAGTTGAATTATGAATAATTTAGTGTCAGACTTATCATCTCTGAGGATGGATGATGTAGCTATGGTAGGCGGTAAAAATGCCTCACTCGGTGAAATGATTAGCAATTTATCAAAAGCAGGTGTATCGGTCCCTGGCGGTTTTGCCACAACCTCATATGCTTTTATGTCTTTTTTGAAAAAAAATGGCTTGCAAGATAAAATCAACAAAACTTTGGATGATTTAGATACAAGTGATTTAAAAGCTTTAAAAAACACTGGCAAAAAAATCCGTCAATGGGTGCGAGATACTTCTTATTCTGCTGAATTTATTGCAGCTGTTAAATCATCATATAAGAATATGATGAAAGATGGTGAATATGCTGTGGCAGTTCGCAGCTCTGCCACTGCCGAAGATTTACCAGATGCCTCGTTTGCAGGACAACAAGAGACTTTTTTAAATATCAAGGGTTTTGAAAATGTCCTATCTGCCATCAAAGATGTTTTTGCCTCTTTGTATAATGATCGTGCCATATCTTATCGTGAGCATCAAGGTTTTGCCCACTCTGAGGTAGCATTATCCGCCGGTATTCAAAAAATGGCTCGCTCGGATATAGGTGCATCGGGTGTAATGTTTTCAATGGATACAGAAAGCGGATTTTCTGATGTAGTTTTTATAACTGCGGCTTATGGACTGGGAGAGACTGTTGTGCAGGGCGCGGTAAACCCAGATGAATTTTATGTTTCCAAAAAAATCCTATCAACCAACAAACCTGCCATAGTGAGTAAAAATCTGGGTTCTAAAAAAATCAAAATGATTTATACCGATAAATTAGCCCACGACAAAACAATTAAAACGGTTGAGGTAGATAAAAAACTAAGAAAGAAGTTTTGTTTATCTGATGAGCATATCACTAAACTTGCACAATATGCGATGATTATTGAAAAACACTATAAACGTCCGATGGATATTGAGTGGGCTCTCGATGGCGAAGATAATAAACTCTATATTTTACAAGCTCGCCCTGAAACGGTGCAAAGTCGCACAGATTCTGCGGTATTAGAGAGATATGAATTACAACAGAGGTCAGAGGTAATAGTAGATGGACGTGCAATAGGACAAAAAATAGGGCAAGGAGTTGCCAAAGTCATCGCATCTCACCATGATATGGACAAAATAAACAAAGGCGATGTATTAGTAACCGATATGACCGACCCCGACTGGGAGCCGATTATGAAAATTGCCTCGGCTATTGTTACCAACCGAGGGGGTAGAACCTGTCATGCAGCGATAATCGCCCGAGAGCTCGGAGTGCCGGCTGTCGTAGGGTGCAACAATGCCACCAAAATTATCAAAAATAAACAAGAGGTTACAGTCTCTTGTGCCGAAGGAGATACCGGCGAGATTTATGATGGAATTTTAAAGTTTAAAAAATCTGTTGACAAAGTTGATGAGTTAAAATCTTTAAAAAGCAAAATAATGTTAAATGTCGGCAATCCATATAAAGCTTTTGCATTTTCATCTGTGCCGAATGAGGGTGTCGGTTTGGCAAGATTAGAATTTGTTATCAATAATATGATCGGCATTCATCCGAGAGCTTTATTAGAATTTGACCAGCAAACAGATAAAATCAAAAAACAAATCAACAAAAAAATCAGCGGTTATAAAGATGGAGTTGATTTTTATGTCAGTAAAATTATTGAAGGAGTGGCAACTTTGGCCACCGCATTTTATGGCAAACCAGTAATTGTGCGAATGAGTGATTTTAAATCAAATGAGTATGCAAATTTGCTCGGTGGCAAAAAATACGAACCATTTGAGGAGAACCCGATGATTGGGTTTAGGGGCACTTCTCGCTATCTATCTGATGATTTTGCCGAATGTTTTGAATTAGAATGTCAAGCGATAAAATATGTGCGTGAAGAGATGGGGCTTGAAAATGTCGAGGTAATGATTCCCTTTGTCCGCACCACAGACGAGGCAAAAAATGTCGTAGCATTATTAGAAAAATATGGGCTAAAAAGAGGTGAGAATAATTTACGTTTGATTATGATGTGTGAGGTGCCATCTAATGTAATAATGGCAAAAGAGTTCTTAGAGTATTTTGATGGTTTTTCAATCGGCTCTAATGATTTAACTCAACTTACCTTAGGATTGGATAGAGATTCAGGTTTAATCGCTCATCTGTTTGACGAGAGAAATCCTGCCATTAAAAAAATGATAGAAATGGCAATAACAGAGTGCCAAAAACAAAATAAATATGTCGGCATCTGCGGACAAGGCCCATCGGATTATCCAGAGTTGGCAGAGTGGTTATATCAAAAAGGCATTAGCAGTATATCATTAAATCCAGATACGGTAATTCAAACCTGGCAACAATTATCAAAAATATGAGCGAAGAAAAACTAAAAAAACCAAAACAAAAAAGTATTTTAAGCCTGCGAGGAGTTTTTAATAAATATGCAGATCCTGCAAAAAGAAAACTTGAAGACAAAGCATGGGAGATGCATGTAATGGATAAATATAAAAATAACTTATAGGAGTAAAAATATGTCATTTCAAACACCAATAACAATAAAAGAAGCAGTTGATAATATAGAAAACAATCAATATTTATTGCCAGCAATTCAAAGAGAGTTTGTCTGGGAGCATTCAAAAATAGAATGGCTTTTTGATTCTATAATGAGAAACTATCCTATAAGTTCGTTTTTATTTTGGCAAGTTGAAGGTGAAACAAAAAAAGGATATAGATTTTATAAATTTATCAATGAATATAGAGAAAATTATAAAACTCATAATAGTGAAATATCAACAGATGGAATACATGATTTTAAGGCAATTTTAGATGGGCAACAAAGATTAACATCAATCTATTTAGGGTTAAAAGGTAGCTATGCTTACAAGCAATACCGAAGAAAATGGGAAGACTCAGAATGGAGCATTCCAACGAGGCATTTGTATTTAAATGCATCGAATGAATTAAAAAATGAAGAAGATGGCAGAGTTTATGAATTTAAATTTTTAAAAAAAGACACCACAAAAGAACAAGATATCTATATTGACAAGAAAGATACAACTTGGTTTAAAATTGGAAAAATTTTAGAATTACAAAATTTATCAACATTTAATAGATTTATAAGAGAATATAAATTTGATGATTTTGCTATCGATACGCTTTCAAGACTGCAAGAAGTAATACATTCAGATAGGTTAATAAATTATTTTTTAGAAAAAGAACAAGACTTAGATAAAGCATTAAATATTTTTATTAGAATTAACAGTGGCGGTGAACCATTAAATTTTTCAGATTTAATTATGTCAATAGCTGTGGCAAACTGGAAAGATACAGATGCAAGACAAGCTATACATAATTTAGTAGATAATATACGAGATAAAGAGTTTTCAACATCTAAAGATTTTGTGTTAAAAGTTTTTTTATATTTACACAGTAAAGACATAAAGTTTAAAGTAAAAAATTTTTCAAACGATAATGCAAAAGATTTTGAAACCAGATGGAATACAATACGAGATACTATTTTAGAGGTTTTTAATTTAGTTAAAACTTTTGGATTTACAGATTTTTCTTTAACATCAAAAAATGCTCTTATTCCAATCATTTACTATGTTTACCACAGAAACATTCATGAAAATTTTTCCACAAAAAAAGTTTATGAAAAAGATAGAGATGTAATTAAAAATTGGTTGCATACCATGTTGATAAAAAAAGTTTTTGGAAGCTCGGCAGATACATTACTTTCACAAATAAGAAACGCTTTTACAGATGATTTTAACACAACTAAAATTAAAGAATGTATTGATATTTTTCCAAAAGATTCAATATTGTCAAAAATTAAAAAAGACACTTCTGTTAGTGATGATTTTATAAAAGAGTTATTAAGCACACAAAAAGATAACAAATATGCTTTTTCAATTTTGTCGCTTCTGTATCCAAATTTAGATTATAAAAATAATAATTTTCATAAAGACCACTTACATCCATTTTCATATTTTAAGAAAGCAAATTTAAAAAAATTAGGAATAGAGAACGATGACAATAATTTATATTATCATAATCCTTCTATGTATAACGGAATTTATAATTTACAGATGTTAGATGCAAATGAAAATATGTCTAAAAATGATACTGAATTAGATGAATGGGTCAAGAAAGAGACTAAAGCAAAAAATAAAACACAGTTTTTGGATAGTCATTTAATTCCTGATACAGATTTATCGTTTAGTAGTTTTCATGATTTTGTGGATAAAAGAGAAAAAATACTAATAGAGAAGTTAAAAAATATTTTAAAGTAGAGAATGGATTGTTATGCCAGAAATAAGCAGATTTTTAGGAATTATTATAACTATGTATTGGAGTGAACATAATCCGCCACATTTTCATGCAAAATATGGTGAGTATAAAATAGTGGTTCATATCAAGTCAGGGGTAGTTGAAGGTAAATTTCCTAAAAGAGCATTAAAAATGGTTATGGAATGGTATGAAATTCATAAAAACGAACTATTAGAAGACTGGGAACTTTGCACGCAAAGAAAAATGCCAAACTCAATTAAACCTTTGGAGTAAAATTATGTTTATCTATGTAGAAGAAGGCAGGTATTTAGAAGATTATAAAATTGAGCTAAAATTCAATGATGGAAAAATTGGTATAGTTGACCTGGAGAGTGAATTATATGGCGATATGTTTGAGTCATTGAAAGATAAAAATCTGTTTGCTAAGGTAAAATTTGACAAAGAATTAGAGACAATAGTTTGGGAAAACGGAGCAGATTTAGCACCAGAATTTTTGTACTATAAAAGCTTTGAAAATGATGAAACATTACAGCAACAATTCAAACAATGGGGTTATATTTGATAAGCTCATTTTTTGATAACGATTAGCAAAAATATGAATAGACAAAATGCAGAATTAAAGTTAAAACAAATTTTTGGATTTGATGGTTTTTTTGACGATCAATGGACAACCATCGATAAAATTTTTAACAACAAAAGAGTTTTGTTGATTCAAAAAACAGGATTTGGCAAATCTTTAACTTTTCAATTTCCAGCGACCCAATTTGATGGTTTGACGATAATTTTTTCACCTCTTATTGCTTTGATGCGCGATCAAATAAAATTTTTGAACCAAAACAACATCAAAGCAGGTTTAATCAATAGCGAGCAAACAGATGATGAGAACAATATAACAATCCAAAATGCCATAAACAATCAACTTAAAATTTTATATATTGCCCCTGAGAGACAAGAAAATAGTCTATGGCAGGAAGCAGTATTAAAAATGAAAATATCTTTTGTCGTCATAGACGAGGCACATTGCATATCATCTTGGGGGCATGATTTCAGACCTGCATTTAGAAGAATTATAAATTTAATGCAAGTATTGCCCTCAAATATTCCAGTTCTTGCCACGACAGCAACTGCCACAACAGATGTAGCACAAGATATTCAAAATCAAATCAGTGGCGATATTGAGTTAATTCGTGGTGACTTACTTCGTGAAAATTTAAAATTAGATGTTATTCATACAGAGAACGAAGAAGATAAAATGGCTTGGATTGCCCGCTATCTTAAAAAAGTTAATGGCAATGGTGTTGTATATACAGGAACAAGAGTCAGTGCAGAAATATTATCAAAATGGTGTGAGAATGAAAAATTAAATACAATTTATTATCATGCGGGGTTAGATAGCGACAGCAGAAAAATAGTTGAAAAAGAATGGATGGTTAACAAATTTAAAGCTATAATTTCAACCAATGCTTTGGGGATGGGTATTGATAAACCAGACATAAGATTTATAATTCATACCCAAATAACCCAATCACCAATTCATTATTATCAAGAAATAGGCAGAGCAGGCAGAGATGGCAAAACTGCCGAAATATTTTTATTATTTAATCCAAAAGATATTGACTTACCATTGAGTTTTATCAATAATGCCAGACCATCACAACAAAAATATCAAAAAGTGATAGATGCCTTAAAACAAGAACCATTAGGAGAGAGAAATTTAATCAAAGCGACAAATCTGACCCAAGCACAGATAAGAGCAATCAAAGCGGATTTATTAGATCAAAAAATTATTCGTCAAGTTTTGTATAACGGATTAAAAAAATATGAATACCAATATAATGCTCCCCAGCTTGATATTACAACATTTGAAAATTTACGAAATTATAGATTAAAAGAATTTGATAAAATGGTTGAATATACTAATACAGATAAATGCAAAATGCTTTATTTGTGTAATTATCTCGGCGACAACAATTCAAGGAGTTGTGGAGTATGTGATAGTTGTTTGAATGAGAAAAATAAATTTTCAATGGATGAGAATGATAAAGAAAAAATAAAACAATTTCAAAATAATTTTTTTCCTGTTTTGGGAGTCGGCTCTAAAAAAAGCAAACAACACAACAACAAAAAATATCAAGTAAAATTCATAGGTGCTAAATTTGAGGGCAGGATAGATAACCTAAAAATAACCAAAGAAATTTATCAACAATTAAACCATGATGATAAAAAAATTGTTGATGGATTGATACAAAAAACCAAAAAAGAATCCAAACTAATAGATGGCATAGCCTCATCATATTATGGCTTTTCAAATGTTGGTAAAACTATCTATAAATGCAAATATGAAAATGGTAAAGATTATCCAGATTTTCTTTTAAAACAAACTCTAATAGCATTTGGCAAAACTTTTAAGAGCCAAAAATTTGATTTAGTTTTATTTGTTCCACCAACTGAATCTGGAAAATTGGTTGAGAATTTTGCAACTAAAATAGCTAATACTTTAAAATTACCAATTTTTTCAATAATAAAAACCAGAGAAACCAAACAACAAAAAATATTTCAAAACAAAGCATTAAAAACTCAGAATATAAAAGATGTTTTTGATATAAATATTGATATAACAGATGAATCAATTTTACTTATAGATGACATATTTGATAGTGGAGCGACAATTACCGAGATAGGCAAAATGCTGACAAAAAGAGGTGCAAAAGTTATAGTGCCATTGGTGATAGCAAAAACCGTAGGAGGCGACATTGCAAAATGATTTAGTTTATTGGTTATTGTTGTCTCATTTGTCAAGATGGACAACTCTAAAAACAAATGAGTTGATTGTTCAAATTATCCACAATCAAAAAATTACACTTGCAGATTTTTTTGATTTATCTTGTGATGAATGGATTGAAACATACAAACTTACAGATAAAGAGATAGGTGATTTAGAAGCTGCGAAAAAAGAGCTGGCGAATTATTCTTTTTTAATGGAGAATATGCTTAACCAAGGATATGAGTTGATAACACTTAATTCAGATGATTATCCGCAAGTTTTAAAAGATAATTTAAAATTGAAATTTGCCCCACCACTTATTTATACTAAGGGCAATAAAAGCCTTTTACATGATGATACTATTGCGATTGTAGGTTCCAGAAAAGCACATGATATGTCATTGAAGTGGACAAAAAATATAGCAATAAATGCCACCAAAAAATATCAATGTGTGGTAAGTGGTGGGGCAAAAGGTGTCGATCAGACTGCATTAAATGAAAGCATACAAGCACATGGGCATAGTATCTTAGTTTTGCCACAGGGTATTTTAACAGCTTCAAGTTTAATGAAAAAATATTATAAACATATTGTTGATGGCGATTTATTGATATTAAGTGCTTTTTATCCAAAAGCTGGATGGAGTGTGGGTCTTGCTATGGCAAGAAATAAATATATTTATGGCTTGTCAAAAAAAATATATGTAGCAGAATCCGCTAAAAAAGGTGGAACTTGGTCAGGTGTATTAGAGGGTTTGAAAAACCAAAGAGAAATATATGTCAGAAACCCAGATAATAATGAAAAAAATGCCAATAATTTGTTGATATCAAAAGGTGGCAAAGCGGTTGATATGGATGGTTTTTTAATTAAGACAAATATCATACCTATTCAAGAAAACAAACAGATGAGTATGCAATTATGAAAAAATGCACCGTATTTTATGTATCAGATAGCACAGGTATCACCGCCGAGGATTTTGGTAAATCCTTATTAACTCAATTTGATGAATATCAATTTGAAGGCAGGATGTATCCGTTTATAACTGATGAGAAAAAAATAGAAAATGTTATCTCTGCGGTCAATTATCAAAGCACGATAGACGAGGTTAGCCCCTTGGTTTTTTCAACCTTAGTTGATGAAAAATTAAGTGCAGTTTTAGAGAACTCAAATGCTTTGGTTTTTAGCCTGTATACCGCAAAAATTAAAAAAATAGAACAGGTTTTAAAAACCACAGCCTCGCATAAAATTGGCAAGTTTCACTCCACAGGCGAGTTAATTGATTACAAAAAAAGAATAAATACCATCAACTATGCCTTAAATAGTGACGATGGAATGAACACCAAAAAATATGATGAGGCAGATATAATTTTGCTGGGTGCATCTCGCTCTGGCAAAACCCCTACCTGTGTATATCTGGCAATGCACTTTCATCTAAAAGCCGCTAATTATCCCATAGTAGAGCAAGATTTAGAGCAAGCAAAATTACCAAGAGAGTTGTTAAAATATAAAAACAAATGTTTTGGTTTAACCATCAAACCCAAAATACTATGCAAAATAAGACAAGAGAGATACCCTGATAGCAAATATGCAAAATTAGATCAGTGTCAATATGAGATAAAACAGGTTGAAAATATATATAAAAAATATAACATTAACTACATAGATACCAGTAAAATATCCATTGAAGAGATATCCACTAAGATTTGTAAAAACATGAAAAAACTTTAATGTTTTAAAAACCTCTAAGTTAATTATGAACGTAGAACACCAAAATAGGTTTATTTTTTAATTATTTTATCGCGAGCATCAATCGCTTTTTCTTTGAATTTTTTTAATAAGTTTCTTGCCCATACAAACTCGATGGCTAGGATTCCCAACCCTATCGGAATTACCACAATGGCAGGACCTGGGGTTACCAACATCACAATTCCAATTAGAGTTATCGTGCTACCGACAATTAGGATTATTATTTTACGAATTTGTCGCCAAGCATATAGTAAAGAATTTGGAGGCTTGTTATCATCATTATTGCCATCATTTTTTTGTCCGTTTTTTAAAAAAGACAATAATTTATCGGTTTTTTTATCAGGCATTGTTTTGATTTAATAATTTTAACCTAAGGGCATGCAGATTTATAAAACCTGTGGCATCTTTTTGGTCATAAGATCCTTTATCGTCTTCAAAAGAGGCGACATCTTCTGAGAAAAGACTGTATTCTGATTTTCTACCGACTACTATTACATTGCCCTTATAGAGTTTTAATTTAACAAATCCTGTAACATTTTTTTGAGTATTATCAATTGCAGCTTGGAGCATTTTACGCTCTGGCGACCACCAAAGACCGTTATAAATAAGTTTGGCATACCGAGGCATAAGCTCGTCTTTGAGATGGGCTGCCTCCCGATCCAAAGTAATAGATTCAATCGCACGATGGGCTTTTAACATAATTGTGCCGCCAGGGGTTTCATAACAGCCACGAGCTTTCATACCAACAAATCTATTTTCAACAATATCAACTCTGCCGATGCCATTGTCACCACCGATGGAGTTTAGTTTTTTTAACATTTTTGCAGGAGACAGTTTTTTATTATCAATTGATATTATGTCGCCGTTTAAAAATTCTAATTCAATATAGGTAGCAACGTCTGGGGCATTTTGGGGAGATTTACTCCATAACCACATATCATCGTAGGGCTCGTTATAAGGGTTTTCTAAATTATCGCCCTCGTAGGATATATGTAATAAATTGGCATCCATTGAATATAAAGATTTGCCAGATGGTTTTTTCTCCACAGGAATGTGGTGTTGTTTGGCATAATCAAGCAAAGCATCTCGGGAGTTTAAACCCCATATCCGCCACGGCGCTATAATTTTTATATCAGGGTTTAAAGCATAGGCACCTAATTCAAATCGCACCTGATCGTTGCCTTTTCCTGTGGCTCCATGTGCTATCGCATCAGCCCCTGTCTGCCTTGCTATCTCTACTAATCTTTTGGATATTAAAGGGCGGGCAATGGCAGTGCCGAGCAAATATTCGCCCTCATAAATCGTATTAGCACGGAACATAGGATAAACATAGTCACTCACAAATTCTTCGGTTAAATCCTCAATAAAAATCTCTTTAATCCCCATTTGCTCGGCTTTAATTCGAGCAGGTTCTAACTCCTCGCCTTGTCCTATATCGGCAGTAAAAGTTACTACTTCGCAGTTATATTGCTCTTGTAACCAAGTTAAGATAATTGAAGTATCCAAACCACCAGAATATGCCAACACAACTTTTTTAATATCATTCATAAAAATTTTAGTTTAAAAAAACAACAAATTATACATTATATTGTGTTATACTTATGGATTTTTTATAAAATTATAAAGTTATGAATTTAGTATCTGCTTTTGCTGCTGTTCGTCCCGCTGATAAGTATTCCACTGATGTGATAGCACCACCCTATGATGTATTGGATAACGCCGAGGCAAAAATTTGCGTCAACAACAAACCCCACAGTTTTTTACACATATCCAAAGCACAAATTGATCTGCCAGATGATACTGATCCATATGCCGACATTGTCTATCAAAAAGCCTATGATAATCTATCTGTTATGTTGAAAACAGGAGTCTTAAAGCAAGATCAAAAACCTCTGTATTATGCTTATAGAATAACTTTCAATGGTGTGCCACAAACGGGACTTGTCGCAGGCAGTTCAATCGCAGAATATGATAAAAATAGAATTCGCAAACATGAATACACTCGCCCTGTTAAAGAAAATGATCGCATCAAGCAAATAAATAAACTCAACATGCAAACAGGACCTGTTTTGTTAACATATAACAACTCTCCCCAAATTGATAAGATTTTAAAGCACGCAACGGACCAAAAACCACAGCAATCATGTTTGGCGGATGATGGAATATTACACGAGATATGGTTGATAGATAATGACGAGACCATAAAAAATATCACCCAAATTTTTAATGAAATGAAGGCAATTTATATCGCAGACGGCCATCACCGATCAGCTGCCGCCTCAAAAGTCAATAAACTTCGTCAAAAAAACAATCAATCAACTGAATTTTCTCAATATTTTTTATCCGTTATTTTCCCCTCTCATCAAATGAAAATTTTACCATATAATCGGGTCATAAAAGATTTAAATGCTTTAAAAGTTGATGAATTATTGCAAAAAATTGATAAAAATTTTAAAATAAAAAAATCATTCGATGCCGTCCATCCCCAAAAAAATGGTCAGTTTGGGATGTATGTCGATAAAAATTGGTATCAGCTTGACATAAAACCCAGACTTATTCCACAAAATAATCCTGTGGCAAAATTAGATGTTAGCCTGCTTGCGGATAAATTAATAGAGCCATTTCTGGGAATTAGTGATTCACGAACTGATGATAGAATTGATTTTGTAGGTGGTATTCGTGGTTTGACCGAATTAGAAAAAAAAGTTGATACAGGTGATTTTGCCATAGCTTTTTCAATGTTTGCTACCTCAATTGACGAGCTGATAAGTGTTGCTGATGATAATCAGGTTATGCCACCAAAATCCACCTGGTTTGAGCCAAAACTCGCCGATGGGTTGTTTTCTCTGACTTTTTAAATTTATAAAATATGGTATCTTTGAACCCATCCACTTTTTTAAAACGAGCTTTTTTACCATTTTTATCATGGGTAGGTGAGCTTAAAAATACTGATACTCTAAAAGCAGACTTAATGGCAGGTCTTACAGTCGCTTTGGTTTTAATTCCACAATCTATGGCATATGCCCAACTTGCAGGCCTACCTGCTTATTATGGATTATATGCCTCATTTTTACCACCAATGATAGCAGCAATTTTTGGCTCGTCTCGGCAATTAGCAACAGGTCCTGTGGCAGTTGTATCATTATTAACTGCCACCTCTTTGGAACCTCTTGCCACCGCCAACCCTGAAGGATTTGTTATTTATGCTGCGATGTTATCCTTAATGGTAGGGGTTTTTCAACTATTTTTAGGTCTTACTAAATCTGGGGTTTTAGTAGATTTATTATCTCATCCAGTTGTGATAGGTTTCACTAATGCAGGTGCCATCATAATCGCTACCTCACAGCTTAGTAAAATATTTGGTGTGGAGATCGCAAAGACTGACCATCATTATGATTTGGTTATAAATGTTGTTCAAGCTGCCTTTAATAACACCCACTTATTGACCTTGATGTTCGCTGTTATAGCTTTTGTTATAATGATAACATCCAAAAGATTTTTACCAAGAATACCTGGGGTATTGCTGGCAGTCGTTATTACAACTGCTATTTCTTATTTTATGAAATTCCATGAATTAGGTGGCAAAGTAGTCGGTTCTATTCCTGCAGGTTTGCCGTCAATATCAATCCCTGAAATTGATTTTTCGGTGATGTTGCAACTTTTTACCGCTGCTATTACTATCTCTTTAATCGGTTTTATGGAGGCAATCTCAATCGCCAAAGCCATGGCTGCTAAAACTCGCCAGAGATTAAACACCAATCAAGAATTAATAGGACAGGGTTTATCCAATATTACTGCCTCATTGTTTGGCACCTATCCGGTATCAGGATCATTTTCTCGCTCGGCGGTTAATATTGATAACGGTGCTAAAACAGGTTTTTCATCAATCGTCACAGGGTTGGTAGTTGGCATCTCGCTATTATGGCTTACCCCATTATTATGGCATCTACCCCAGGCAACTCTCGCCGCGGTTATTATTATGGCAGTGGTAAATCTGGTTAAAATAGAACCGATTATCCATGCTTGGCATGCCGAACGTCAAGATGGAATTGTAGCCATTGCAACTTTTATATTTACTCTATTATATGCACCACACCTTGATAAAGGAATTTTAATTGGGGTCGGGCTTACAATTTCAATGTTTATTATTCGCTCAATGCGGCCAAGAATGGCAGTTTTATCGCGTTTTAAAGATGCTACGATGCGAGATATTTCAGTGCATAAGGAATTAGATACTTGTGAATATATCTCAATGGTGCGTTTTGACTATTCTTTGTTATTCGCTAATGCCAGTTATTTTGAAACCAAAGTATTAGAAATTAGTGCTAAAAACCCCAAATTACGCTTTATTATTTTTGATGCCGAAGGTGTTAATACTATGGATGCCACAGGTGAATCTATGTTGCGAAACCTCGCCGAGCGACTACAACAAAACGGCATAGAATTTATTATCGCACGCATGAAAAAACAATTTGTCGGGGTAATGAAAAGAACAGGTTTAATTGAAATCATTCCAGAGGAGAGAATTTTTTCAAGAATCACTTTTGCTTTGGAGTATGCCTGGGATGTATTGGATGAAGATACGGATCACGATATGGAAAAATGTCCGCTTGCTCGTCCGAAAGAAGTGCAAAGACCAAAAAAAAGAGTCCGCAAAAAACCTGTTATAAAAAAAGATGAAGAATCAAAAGCAACAACAAAAAATCCTGCGGTGGAGAGCAAAAAAGAAAATACAACGGTAACATTAAAAAAAGACAATAAAAAATAAAAATTATGATAGATATTCAAAATATAAAACCCATAATTCATAAAACCGCTATGGTTTTGCCATCTGCGGTGTTAATCGGTGATTGTAAAATAGATGAAAATTCCAGCATATGGGCTAACACAACTCTGCGAGCGGATCTCGGTAAAATTTCAGTTGGCAAAAATAGCAACATTCAAGACGGCTCAACTCTACACATGAGCCATCAAAGTGATTATTCAAATGCCACAGATTGTATTGTAGGAGATTATGTAACCGTAGGGCATAATGTAATTTTACACGGATGCACGATAAAAGATGAGTCTCTGATTGGAATGGGATCTATAATATTGGATGGTGCAATAGTTGAAAAAAATACAATGGTAGGAGCTGGTTCATTAGTGCCAAATAATAAAATCTTGGAATCAGGTTTTTTATATCTGGGCTCACCTGCTAAAAAAATTCGCAAACTAACCGCCAAAGAAATATCATTTTTTCGTTATTCTGCCGAACACTATGTTAAATTGTCTGCATCATACAAAACAAAATAATCCGTCATCGCGAGTGAGCTTGCGAGCGAAGCGATCCCCTAATGGCTGAGGATAAACGGACACCAAAAAAGAATCCCGTCATAACGAGGCGGACGGATAAAAAAGAGGGACATGGAATAATAAACCGCCGTGGTTATCTCGTAGGGTATGCACTAAACCTGTGACAAAACAAGACTAAAAGAACAAGTATACGGATAATAACACGAGATAACCACGGCGGTTAATTGGATGATTTTACATCACTTTATCCGTCCGCCTCGTTATGATGTATTATTTTTTTGTCTGTGTCATGAACCGCTTTATTCCATATGTTGCAACAAGTTGCAAAAGTGGGACTAAAGTCCCACCTCCGATTGTGGAATTATTAAAATTCTACTTTTTGGCTTTAAAAGTAAAAGTTGAAACCTGCTATAATATCAAAACCACTACCATCAAAAGTTTTTGTGTCATCTACCACATAGTCCACTTTTTCAACCTTGATATTATCAGGTTCGTAGTCCACAAAATATAATTTGGCTCCAACAATCCAAGACAGGTTTGGTTTAAATATATGCTCATATTCTCCGGTTAGGTGATAACCTATGGCATCTTTATATTCTACGTCTAATTTGTTATAAGCAAGATCACCTTTTTTAAAATTAGTACTACTTTCACTCATTGATAATTTACCATTCATATACATACCTAAACCACCACCGAATTTCATAACTTTGTTATAAGATAAGGGCATTTTATACTTACCAGTAAACAAAAAAACTTGTCGTTTAAAAGAGCCACTACCTGTAGATGCATATAAAGATGTGCCACCATAATGCTCCATCTTGGATTCTTGTGAGACAAAACTTGTATCTAAATCAATCATTTTAGAGAGACCATATGAGCCACGGATACCAAAACCTAACCCGCCACCTGCACTTATTTGATAATCAGCATGGCTGCCTCTGGTTTCAACTTTATGAGTTTTTAAACCACTACCTGCTGCTATTATAACCCCTGCTGAAAATCTTCTGGCAGTATTAGTAGTATTGGTTTTTTTACTCTCATTATTGTTTTGAGGCTGATTAGGTTTGTTATTGTTAACATTGTTTTTGTCCGCATCAGTATTTGTATTTTTATCTTTGAGTTGATTGGTGCTACCACCACCATTGTTGATTATAATAGTTGTGCCAGCAGGGGCTGCAACCGTAGGTGATTTGTTGCCCTCAACTGCCAATAAAGGAACACAAAATATAATGCCGATAAATGATAAAGATAATTGTTGTAGTTTTTTCATTTTTATTCTCCGTAAAATATAGTTAAGGGTTAGATGATTATTATTTAGTATAAATAATGTTGTTATTAAGAGAGGTTGGTCGCAGAGCCTCTGTTGAGCCATCATTAGCGCCACTGTCATCACCGAATTTTAAATCACCATTGCTACTGATTTGATAAATATCATAGGTTAAACTTGAGGTAGGGTTAGCAGCCCCACAAGTATTTGTCCATTTTTTGCTGGCATTGTTGACTTTATGAACTTGTTTTTCAGAGGATTGAACTATGGGTCCTAAAACCGAATAATCAAATTCAAGATTGTAAGAGCAGTTATATGTTCCACAGGTTGCATCATTGGTTGTATATATTTTGAATGTTGCTGTGCCATCAGCATCATTATAAGTAGGAAATAGTGCAACATCAAGATTTAAACCTGCATCAGTATAACAGTTGCTTTGCCAAGTGCCTACAAGTGATGGACCATCAGAATCCCATAAAGAATCATCATTATCTTCTGTGGAACAAGATATAACAAACAAACTAAGGGTAAAAATAACTAAGATTTTATTCATAACAAGACTCCATAAAAAATAAAAAATTGCCATTATACAAAAAAAACGATTGCAAGTTATTTTTTAATTTGTTGTGTTTTTGTAGCAAATAAATTTTAAAGAAATATCTGAATTAATCACGGGGTTTGGTGTTATGCTTGTGTTGCTATTGTGGCGGTTTTTTTAAGAAATTCCTTAAATCACCCAATGAGTCGCAGAGGCAGTGGCTAATTTATCGCCTGTTTTGTTTTCAACTGTGGCACTAAAAAATAATTGACGTTTTTTTTGTTCGATGAAAGTAGCAGTGACATAAATATTTTTCATCGCCATCGTTACTATCTTGCCATATTTCAGATCTAAGTAACGAGTAAAGTTCGGTGGGGCAACCAACAGACTCAGAGGTCCTATGGTGTTATCAATCGCAGTGGCAATAATCCCGCCTTGCAAATTACCATAGGGGTTTAGATATTGGGATAAAATGGGGAAACTATTTTTTAAAGTTTTGTTTTGTTGGTTGAACTCTAAAAACTTACCACCCATAGTATTAAAAACCGCAGGAGGAATATGAATCTCATCGTTATTATTTTTTAATTTTTCTTGTAAAATTGGCAATAATTCGGCTGGAATTTTGGTTGTATCTATCATTTTTGGTGGTATAGTGTTAACAAATAACAAAGGGGAGGATGTCCCCCTTGTTATGGTAGGTTTTTAATGATTTTTTTGATGTTCTTTTTTGTGTTCTTGAAGATGAGTATCAAATTCTGCTTTGTCAATATTGCCGTCATTATTTTTATCAATATCAGCGAATGATGGCATATTTTTCAAGCCTTTCATTTTTCTGCCGTCTTTGGCACGAGATTTAACTCTTTGACCGCGAGACTCAATAAACTCTTCTTTTGTTATTTTGCCATCGTTGTTGCTATCAAAGTCTGAAAATGTAGGCATAGATTTTCTGCCACCTCTTCTGTTGCTACCTTCACCTCTACCGCCTTTTCTGCCTTTGCCTCTTTTGCCCTTACCGCCACGGCGATTTTTACGAAAACTTTTTATTTCGTCTTCGCTTAAATAACCATCCTGATTATTATCTATTTTTTTGAACTTATCAGACATTTCAGCATCAGCACAATCGTTTTTTCTGGCATCTTTAAACTCATCAAGGCTTATTTTTTTGTCTTGGTTTTTATCAGACTTTTCAAAAGAAAATTCTGTCCGCCCTTTTTTTCGTTCGCCATTTTGAGCAAATGATTGTGAGCTAAAAAATAATACAATTACACCAAACACAACCACAGCAGAAAATGTTTTAGATATGTTCATAATAAAATACTCCATAAAAAAATTACGATTATACAATATAAAAATAAAATAAACAAATTAAGTTATAAAAATTTGTTATAATTATTTTGTAAATTTATGAATAATTGGAGTTATGACAAATAAACAAACAATTTCACAGGTATTAAACGAAGCCTTGCCTTATATGCAAAGGTTATCAGGTCAGGTGGTAGTGATAAAATTTGGTGGCAATGCAATGGTTGACGAAGATTTAAAACACTCGTTTGCAAGAAACATTGTGTTAATGAAACAGGTAGGGATTAATCCTGTGTTGGTGCACGGTGGTGGTCCGCAGATAAATAAATTGCTTGATAAAATTGGCAAAAAAACAGAATTTATCAAGGGTATGCGAGTTACAGATTCTGAAACTATGGACTTAGTAGAGATGGTATTGGGAGGACAAATTAATAAATCTATCGTGAACCTTATTAATCAACATGGCGGTCGTGCCGTAGGATTAACCGGCAAGGATGGTAGATTTATGCAAGCCTCACCTTTAAAAATTGATGGTGATATAAATTTAGGGCATGTCGGTAAAGTTGACAAGATAGATCCATCGCTTATTTCTCTTTTGGATAATAGTAATTTTATTCCGGTAATCGCACCGATTGCTGTTGATGCGAAAGGCAAGTCTTACAACATAAATGCCGATACTGTGGCAGGAGAGATAGCAAAAGTTTTGCAAGCTGAAAAATTATTGTTGCTGACAAATACAACTGGAATTTTAGATAAAAAAGGCAATTTACTAACGGGCTTGGACGAGAAAAAAATTAAAAATCTGATTAAAGATGACACAATTGATGGTGGGATGTTGCCTAAGGTGCAATGTGCGATAGATGCAGTAAATGCAGGAGTAAAAACTGCCCAAATAATCGATGGTCGCGTTCCTAATTGTGTTCTGTTAGAATTATTTACGAATCAAGGAGTCGGTACTTTAATTTGCAAAGGGTCTTGATTAGCGAAGCAATTTTTAATAGGTTATAAAGCCAGCGATAACAAGACTTAACAAGCATTACAAATGTTCTCGCATTTCTTTCAGATAAAATCCAGTTCCTGCCTATGAGAGCATAGTATTGAATAAAAATTAAATTTTTGACACATGCATTTTTTATTTTTGTTATTATGTATTGATAATTTTGTCCTCATTTTAGGTGTCATATGAAATATTTAATATTTATTTTTTCTTTGTTGTTTGTTTTGCCTTTGTATGCTGATAAAAATAACAAATTATCAATTTATCGGATGACCCCTGCGGGACAAGATGTCTCTGTATCGACTCGACAAATTGTTTTTAATTTTAATCGTCCTGTGGTCCGCTTAGGCGATATGAGTCGCAAAAGTGCTGATATTCCAATTATTATTACACCTGCGGTAAAATGTCAATGGCGCTGGCTTGATGTCAAATCTTTGTCTTGTCAGTTAGATAAAAAACATAGTTTAAAAAAATCAACTAATTATAAAGTTTTTGTCAAATCTGAGATTAAAACCTCTGATGGAGTTGTGCTTGATAAATCCTATGAATTTGAATTTATAACAACTTTGCCTAAGATTAATTATACTAATGTTGAAGACTGGTTATCGCCTACCAAACCTGTTTTATCTTTGAGATTTAATCAACCTGTCACCAAAACTTCGGTATTACAAGCGATAAAGCTTAAAACTCTCAATAAAAAAATCTATCCCATTAAAATTTATAAAGAAAAAGATTCAGAAAATGATCTATTGCAAAGATATATGCAACTTAAAAAAGGTGATAAATTTTTGCAGGCAAGAAATATAAAAACACCGTTTAATACAATATATGATGAGGCACGTTATAAATGGATGATATCCCCTGTTGATGATTTACCGGCTAATGCTGTTATTAAAGTTATGGAATACTCTGGTTTAAAATCGATTGAAGGCGATCAGATCGGCATCAGAAAACCTGCTATTGTTGTTAAAAAAATTACCACTTATCCTGAGTTTAAATTCGTAGGTTTTGTTTGTTATAACCTTGTGCAACGCAAGAATATAATAATTAAAAACACCATCACCACCAACAATAATAATGATGGGACAAAAATAATGGATAATAAAATATCACAATGTGATCCGCAAAGCAATTTTAAGTTGGTTTTTTCATCTCCTGTTACCTCTTCATCTTTGCAAAAATCTTTAAAAATATCTCCCAGCATAGAACGAAAAAATATTGATATTTGGGAGAATTATTCATCAAATTGGTACAGTAAAAGTCATAAAAAAAATAAAACCTATACTAAGTCTTTGCCAGATTATTTTAAAGCTTATCAAAAATACACCATAACAAGCAATGATAATAATAAATTTACCGATGTTTTTGGCAGGGCTTTAAAAAATCCGATAAATATCAAGCTCTACACCTCCCATAAAGATAAACAAATGAGTTTAAATAATAATGATATAGTATTAGAAAAAAATATAAACTCAGCTATGCCGTTGTTTGTCACCAACTTAGATGAGATTAAAATTGATTATTACAGTTTAACAAAGCAAGGATTAAAACATAATCAAACCTATAATAAAATTTTACCAAAAGTAGTTGACAAAACATTTGCTACCTCTCTTGATGTTCGTAAAATGTTAGATAATAAATCAGGAATGATAGTAGGTTATTTAAATAGCGAACCACAAATCCACGATTATAAAAGAAAATATCATAAATTTGTCGCCCAGATAACTCCATATCAAGTGCATATGAAAATAGGGCATTTTAACTCTACTGTATGGGTCACAGATATGGCAACAGGCAAACCTGTCGCTGATGCTAAAATAAGTCTATATCCTGACACATTTTATAATAATGTTATCAAAGACCAGCCAGATTTATTAACGCCGCAGGTTATAACGGATAAAAATGGGTTAGCAACAATGCCCGGCATACAAAATTTTGACCCTGATTTAAAAATTTCAAATACCAACAGAAAAAACCCACATTTTTTTGTAAGAGTTGATAAAAATGATGATATGGCGATTTTACCGCTTAGTTATTCTTATGAGGTTTCAACCTATGGTAGCGGGGTGTGGTCATATACCCAGAAAAAAGGACAATATGCCAGAGCTTGGGGATATACCGCCCAGGGAGTTTATAAGCTCGGCGACAAAGTGCAGTATAAATTATATGTCCGAGATCAAAATAATTTTCATTGGATCGCACCCGATATAAAAGATGATTATTCTTTGGAGGTCACAGATTCAAAAGATACAACAGTGCATAAAATAGCAAAATTAAAATTATCAGAATTTGGCGGTTTTGCGGGCGAGTTTGTTGTCCCTACAACGGCAAGTATGGGTTGGTATGATTTTACTTTAAAGAATTTAAAAACAAACAAAACTCACTACCCGATTAGAGTTTTGGTAAGTGACTTTACCCCCGCACCTTTCAAAGTTATGACAGATTTAAATGGCAAGGTTTTCAAAGCAGATTCAATGTTAGTTATCAAAACTGCCGCCACAATGTTCGCAGGAGGTCCATTCGCTGACGCTAAAACCCGTTTAAATGCCATTATAAAACCTATCAAATTTTCATCCAAAAACCCTGCCATAAAAGATTTTTCATTTTATAATCCTGTTGCACAAGAGGATAAAACGATTCATTCATCAGAAAATAAATTAGACAATCAAGGCGAGCTTAACCGTAGTTTATTATTAGATGAGGAGAATATAACCTATGGTAATTTAATTGTAGAATCAGCTGTGGCGGATGATCGTGGTAAATTTATCGCCAAAACTGCCAAAGCTTTATATCAAGGACGAGATCGTTTTATAGGCTTAAAACAGGATCAGTGGGCGTATGAAAAAAATAAACCTGCCTCGGTGGATTTTATCGTTGTTGATGCAAATGGTAACCCCATAGCGGATATTCCAGTTGAGATAAAAATAACCCGCGAGAGTATAAAATCTGCTAAGGTAAAAAGTGCAGGTAATGTATATGTTAATAAATATATTACCGAATGGATTGATAGCGGCTCTTGTAATTTAATATCTAAAAATATTGCTTTAAAGTGTGAGTGGACTCCACCTGAGGCAGGATATTATAAGATTACAGCTATGATAAAAGATAGCAAAAATAGAAAAAATATCAGCGAGGATAATAGTTGGGTAACAGGTGCAGGTTTTGTAAATTGGACTCAAAATAACAATAACAACTTGAAATTAGTGCTTGATAAAGAACAGTATAAAATAGGTGATACCGCCCAGGTTTTAATAAAAAATCCATATCCCGGAGCCACAGCTTTAATCAGTATTGAACGCTATGGGGTTTTACGAAAATGGACTCAAATTTTAAATGATAGTTTATCAATTATAGATATTCCTATTAAAAAAGATGATTATCCGGGGGTTTATTTATCAGTTGTTTTAACCTCGCCACGAGTGGAGAAGCCATTTGGTAAAAATAATATTGATTTGGGCAAACCTGCTTTTAAGATGGGTTATATAGCAATCCCGGTCAATGATATTCACAAACAAATTGATTTAAAAATCTTTACCGACAAACAAGTTTATAAACCACGAGAAAAGGTCAAAGCTACGATAGAAATTGAGCCTAAATATAATGACAAAAATGAGCCAATTGAGATAGCAGTTGTTGCCATTGACGAGGCAGTTTTTGCTTTAAATAAAAGTGGTAAAAAATATTATAACCCCTATCAAGGTTTTAACTCTCTTGAAGAACTGGGGGTCAAAAATTATAATCTATTAAAAAAACTTATCGGTAGATATAACTTTGAAACCAAAGGTGCCACCCCAGGTGGTGGAGGAGGAGAGTCTGATATGAATGTCAAACTTCGTAATTTGATAAAATATATTGGTTACTGGAATCCATCAATTAAATTAAAAAAAGGTGAGAAAAAAACCAAGATAGAATTTAAAGTGCCAGATAATTTAACTGGTTGGCGATTATTTGCACTGGCTGTCACCAAAGATGATCAGATGGGATTAGGACAGGGTAATTTTAAAGTAAATCGTGCCACCGAGATTCGCCCCATAATGCCGAACCAAATTACCCAAGGCGATAAATTCAAAGCAGGTTTTAGCATAATCAATCGCACCGATAAAAACCGCACTTTGCAAATCAAAGTCAAAGTTGCAGGCTCTGCTATTGATACGGATGCTCCGCTTGAAAAAACCTATACGATAAAAACAACAGCTTATGAGCGAGCAAAAATATATCTTGATATCCAAAGCAAAAAAGCAGGTGAGATGGCATTTTTAATTACCGCAGGAGATGAGGTGGATACAGACGCATTTGAACACCATCTATCTGTTAAAAAACGCCGATCTTTAATCACAGCTACCAATTTTGGCACAACAACAGATAAAAAAATAATAGAAAAAATTGCCTTCCCCCAAGATATTTATCCTGATGTCGGTGGCATAACAGTTAATATGTCGCCCTCGGTGATAAGTAATTTAGATGGTGCATTTGAATATATGAAAAACTATCCATATACTTGCTGGGAACAAAGAATTTCAAAAGCTGTTATGGCATCACAATATAATAAACTAAAAAAATATAGCGATAAAGATATATGGGTAGATAACTTGCCTTTGGTGGAGAAAACTCTAAATCAAGCTGTCAATAGCCAAGCACCAAACGGCGGTTTTACATATTGGATTCCCCAAGATAAGTATGTGAGTCCATATTTGAGTGCTTATACGGCATTGGCTTTTATTTGGTTAAAAAAAGAAGGTTTTGATGTTCCTACACTAATTGAGAATAGGTTGTTATCTTATTTAGAGGGTGTCTTAAAAAATTATAAATCATCTAAAAATAATCAGAATTTATCATCATCAATTCAAGCTATTATTTTAAATGTTCTATCGCAACATAACAAACTTACATTAAAAGAGTTCAATAGATATAAAAATATTTATAAAACAGCAGACTTATTTAGCAAAACCCAATTTCTTACGGCATTAAATAAAGTATCTGATGATGAAAAATTAAAATCTGATACATTAAATTCAATTTTATCTCATATGAGTCAATCCGCAGGAATGATAAGCTTTAATGATAAAAGCTTATCAAGTTATGAAATGTTATCAACTCCTATGAGAGCAAATTGTGTGACTCTAAGTGCTTTTTTAAATTTAAAAAATAATCCAAAATTATTTGATAAAATTAAAGATATACCAATGAGACAAGTGCGGAGCATAACTCAAAAAAGAGGCAAAAAAAACCACTGGCAAAATACCCAAGAAAATGTTTTTTGTATGAATGCTTTGTTAGATTATAGCAAAGTTTATGAAAGTGTCGAGCCTAAGATGCAAATTACAGCATTGGTAGGAGATAACAAAATAGGGCAAACTAATTTTAATGCCCTAAATGACAAACCATCAATTTTTTATGACAAAGCCACAGGCGATACCCCAGGGCAAAAAACAGATGTTACTATCAATAAAAAAGGCGAGGGACGATTATATTATTCAACCAAAATAGCCTATGCTCCAACTGACGCGATTGAAAAAAGAATAAATAATGGGATTGAAATCAGACGAGAATATTCAATCCAGCAAAACGATAAATGGGTAAAATTAACAAACCCTATTACGATTAAAAGAGGAGATATAGTTAAGGTTGATTTATATCTATCTACCCCTACTGATAGATATTATGTAGTTGTGGATGACCCGGTGCCAGGCGGTTTAGAACCTGTAAATAAAAATCTGGCAACAAGCTCCGCCATTGATGCAGACAGTGCAACAAATAATAGTTATCATTTTTATCATCAAGAGTTGCGGTTTAATGCCGCCAGATTTTTTGCAGATTATTTACCAAAGGGCGAATATAATTTAAGTTATACCGCCCAAGCTATCGCCACAGGACAATTTACCATAATGCCTATCCACAGCGAACAAATGTATGAAACTGATATTTTTGGTAAAGGATTGAGCGCTACTTTAAATGTCAATGATTAAGAAGATAAAAAAATAATCGTGGATTAAAATATGCTTGCTAAAAAGTCATTATTTTTCGCTGTTGTTTTGTTAGTGTTTGTTGTTTTTTTGTTTGGAATGACAAAACTATCAATGCGAGAGATTCCTGATGATTTGAATGCTGTTATCAATGTTATAAAAAAACCACAGATTATAGACAAAGACGGCAAGCCTTTAAATATTACCTATCAAAATAAATTTAATTTACATAATATAATTTCTCTGCACGAGATTCCAGAATTTTTACAACAAGTTTTTATTCTATCAGAAGATAAAAGATTTTACGAACATGGTGGTATAGATTGGATAGCAAGAATAAATGCTATTTATCAAAATTTAATAACATTGAAAATCAAAAGAGGAGCAAGCACGATATCAGAGCAGGTAATAAAAATGTTGCATACCAGAAAACGAAGTTTTTGGACTCGCTGGGTAGAGGGGTGGGAGGCATATGAGTTAGAGTTGAAATTTGATAAAGCGACAATTTTGGAATTTTATCTAAATCAAGTGCCATATACCGCCCAAAGACGAGGTTTAAAACAAGCGACTATTTATTACTTTAAGCGCAATTTAAATACTCTTAATCAAAAAGAAATGTTGTCTCTGGCGGTTTTAATCAAAGCTCCGAGCCGTCAAGATTTATATAAAAACACAGCAAAAACTGACCGAGATATAAATATTTTATTAGATAGGTTAAAAAAAAATAACATTATAAGCGACAAACAGATACAAGAAATCAAAACTCAAACAATTGATTTGGTAGAAAAAAATAATTCAACCCGAACAGAGCATTTTATAAATTATATCATTAAACAAAACAAAATTAAAAATAATAACAAAATAATAAAAACTACAATTGATGGCAATTTACAAAAAATAGCCCAAAATTTATTACTTAGATT
This sequence comes from Gammaproteobacteria bacterium, assembly GCA_003645455.1. Lineage (GTDB taxonomy): Bacteria > Pseudomonadota > Gammaproteobacteria > QNFE01 > QNFE01 > QNFE01. The sequence continues at coordinate 98,335 of QNFE01000001.1, forward strand.
CACATCATAAGTGCAACACTTGACCTAAAAAATATCTATGCCAGTTTTTTTGGCAAAGACCTCAAATGGGCTATTATAACATAAACATTTTCTCGGTCTTGAATTTAT
>QNFE01000002.1 GCA_003645455.1 Gammaproteobacteria bacterium
AGTCAAAATATGCTAATATTTTACAAAAAAATGACAAAAAATGATTTAATCTGGCAAAAAAACTAAAAAAATGGTTTTAAGAAAAAACGAATGGAAAATTATTTGATTATGCAAAGGTCTCATAATAACGACTAAAATCATAAAACCAACTGTTCTATCATTGTTACCACCTGTTGTAAATAACAACAACGAAAATAATAAAGGTATAGAGCTTACAACTATTGCTATTCTATCTTTTTTAACCATTTCTCACTCCAAGTATTCAGCCGAAGCATTACGGTCGGCTGGATTTTGACAAGTTTTAAAAGAAAAGAGATGATTTTTAGTGCCATATCTTTTCAACCAAAAAATATCATACACAATTTGAAAAAAAATTACAATTATTTACGAACCTCATTAAAGTTGTAATTGACAATAGATTTTGGCATAATTTTAAAAAATATGTTATAGTGTCTTGTTTTTTTGTAAAAATTTAATTCAAATGATAATTATTCCGGCGATTGATTTAAAAGATGGTGCTTGTGTCAGGTTGCGTCAAGGGCTGATGAGCGACAGCACGGTGTTTGCCAAAAATCCTGTTATTATGGCGGATAAATGGGTGCAACAAGGGGCAGAGCGATTACATTTGGTAGATCTTGACGGTGCTTTTGCAGGCAAACCCAAAAACCAACAAGCCATTGAAAAAATATGTCATAAATATCCAAATATGCCGATTCAAATTGGTGGTGGAATTCGTGATATAACAACCGCAGAGCATTATTTTAAGATGGGAATATCCTATTGTATTATCGGCACTGCGGCGATTGCAGACCCTGAATTTGTTAAAAAACTAAGTTTAAAATATCCTCAAAAAATAATCCTCGGTATTGATGCTAAAAATGGGATGGTAGCCACAGACGGATGGGCGAAAACTACGGATATATCAGCGATAGATTTGGCACTATCCTATAAAAATTTACCAATTAGTGCGATAGTTTATACTGATATTAGTCGCGATGGAATGATGCAGGGGCTAAATATCAAAGCTACTGCCGAGCTTGCCCGTCAAATAAAAATCCCCGTAATTGCATCAGGTGGCATGACAAATATGGCTGATATTAAAAAAGTCAAAGAGATTGAAAAAGATGGAGTATCGGCGGTTATCATCGGCCGAGCTTTGTATGAGGGCACGATTGATTTGCCAAAAGCTTTGGGAATTATTTAAAAATGTCTCTTGCTAAACGCATTATTCCCTGCCTTGATGTTAATAACAGACGAGTTGTCAAGGGGATAAATTTTGTTGATTTGCAAGATGCAGGTGACCCTGTTGAGGTAGCAAAAAGATATAATGCCGAGGGCGCTGATGAGATTACTTTCTTAGATATAACTGCCTCATCTGATAACCGTAAAACAATTTTAGATGTTGTAGAAGCTGTCGCAAATGAGGTTTTTATTCCACTCACAGTCGGCGGTGGAGTTAAAAAAATAAGTGATATCCGAGATATTTTAAATAGCGGAGCGGATAAGGTAGCAATCAATACCGCGGCTATTTTTAACCCAGATTTTGTGCGTGATGCCGCTGATAAAGTTGGTAATCAATGTATTGTAGTTGCCATTGATGCTAAAAAAGTGGATGATGATAGATGGGAGATTTTTACCCACGGAGGTCGCGAAAAAACCGGCATTGATGCTGTTGAATGGGCGATTAAAATGGCAGAGTGTGGAGCAGGCGAAATTCTTTTAACCAGTATGGATAGAGACGGCACCAAAATAGGGTTTGATTTGGAATTAACAAGAAAAATATCAGAGGCTATACGGTTGCCTGTAATAGCCTCAGGCGGAGTTGGCAATTTGCAACATTTGGTTGAAGGAATAAAAGATGGCAAGGCAGATGCTGTGTTGGCGGCAAGCATTTTTCACTTTGGCACATATAGCATCAATGAGGCAAAAGAATATATGCAAAAAGCCGGAATACAGATGAGATTATAAAATTATGAACTATATAGATGACATAAATTTTAATGCCGCAGGTTTAGTGGCAGTTATTTGTCAGGACTTTAAAACCGATAAAGTTTTGATGATGGCATGGATGAATAAACAAGCCTTAGATTTAAGTATTCAAAAAAACAAGGCTGTTTTTTATTCTCGCTCACGTCAAAAACTTTGGCACAAAGGCGAAGAATCTGGCTTTTTTTTAAATATAAAAGATATAAGGTTGGACTGCGATGGTGATGTTATTCTATTAAAAGTTGAGCAAATTGGTGGAATTTCTTGTCATACTGGCAGATTAAGTTGTTTTTATCGTCGCCTTAAAAATAATAACCAATGGGAGAGTTTTTTAAATGTTTTAAAAGACCCTGCCATAATTTACAAAAAAAATAAAAATGCAAAATAATAATATCTTAGAACAAATTCAACAGGTAGCAGAGGCAAGAAAAACAGCATCTGCTGAAAAATCATATATAAGCTCGTTATATCAACAAGGCACAGACAAGATTTTACAAAAAATAGGCGAGGAGGCAACCGAGACAATTTTGGCGGCAAAATCTACTGACACAGAACATTTGATAAAAGAGATAGCGGATTTATGGTTTCATAGTATAGTTTTGTTATCTCATAAGGATTTGAAAATTGATGATGTGTTGCAAGAATTACAACAAAGATTTGGTTTATCTGGCTTGGATGAAAAAAAACAAAGAAAACTGCTTTAATAACGAGCGAAAAATTCCAGTCATTGCGAATAAGCGAAGCGAATGCGGCAATCTCATCAAAGCAGACGGACACCAAAAGAGATCACTTTGCTGTGCTCGTGATGACGACAGTAAAAAGAGATAACCACGGCGGTTTATTATTCCGTGTTTCTGTTTTATCTCCGTCCGCCTCGTTATGACGAATTCTGTATTTTTGCGAGCAAAAAAAGTAACCCCGTCATAACGAGCGAGCTTACGAGTGCGGTTATCTCACTCGGACCATACATGTTAATTTAATTTTTCAATAAAAATAAATAAATAATAAAATAATTATGTTATAATATTGCTTTTTTAATTTTAACTTTGGAGAAATATTATGAAGAAATTATTATTAATCGTGGCAGTGTTTTTGGGTTCTTTGTCTTTTAATGCTAATGCAGGATTTTTAGATTATATGGGTGGTGGCGCAGCCATTCAAGATGTGGGCGGTGCATTTGATGATGGTGTTGCAGGTGTTTTTAATATGGGTAAAATATTCCCAAAAACCCGCACAAAGGGTGGTTTTGCTGGGGTATTTGGTGGTGAGGCTGAGATAACTAAATCTTTGGTCAAGCCTAAATACGACAAAGGCAATATCAAAGCAGAGACAGATATTTTAACCCTATCAGGTTATGGCACTTATCGCCATTATTTTAACAAAAAATTCTATATGATGTTAAAAGCTGGTGTGTTTTATGTTAAATCAGAAGGAGAGGCTGAAGTCACAATCCCTAGTTATACTTGGTTTGGCACAACAGTAGGAGGTGGGACAACAACAGTCACTACATCTGACACAGACACTGGTTTGACCTATGGAGTGCAAGGTGGTATGGCATTGTCAAGAAAGATGGATTTAACAGCCAATTACACAGCCTATCAATTGGATACCACTATGACATTGTTAGGTGTTGGAGTAAAATTTAAATTCTAATTTTTTAATAGTGTTTCAACAAGGGGGCAATTATTGTCCCCTTGTTATTTGTTTAAAAAATAGTAACAAAGTTTATCTTTTAGGAAATTTTATTATGGGAATTAGTATTTGGCAGTTATTGATAATTTTGGCAATTGTTTTATTGTTATTTGGGGCAAAACGCCTACGGAATATCGGCGGTGATCTGGGTTCGGCTATCAAAGGCTTTAAAAATGCCGTCAAAGATAATGCTGATGATGACAAAAAAAAAGATAAGGATAAAAACGATAAAAACGATAAAGAACAGATAACAACAAAAGAATCCGATGATAATATCATTGAAGGCGAGGCTACTATCTTAAAAAAAGATACCGCAAAAGCAAAAAGTAGCAACAAAAAATAATATATAAAATAAATGTTTGATATTGGCTTTTGGGAAATTCTTATTATTGGTATAATTGCCTTGTTAGTCATAGGGCCTGAGCGATTACCAGAGGTTGCCCGCACTATCGGCAAATGGGTCGGCAAAGCCCAGCGATTTACCCAATCGATGAAAAATGAACTCAACTCCGAACTTGAAAAAAATGATCTCAAAGAAGCATTAGAAGAACCTAAAAAAGCCCTCAACGAATTACAACAAAGTTTTCACGATAGCCAAAGTGCCATCAACCAAGAAACCGCAGATGTTCTTGACATTATGGATGATACCCCCTTATCCCAACAGAAACGAGATGATTTAGACGAAGAGTTAGACGGATTAGATGACTTAGATAACTTAGAATATGACAAACCCAAAAAAGCACAAAAAAGCACAAAAAAAGACGACTAATAACGAACAACCATTTTTATCTCATCTATTAGAATTACGAGATAGAATCTTAAAAGTTGTCGTGGCGATTGTTGTAGTTTTTGTGGTAATGTTTCCCTTCTCGGAGATAATTTATTCCATTATGGCGACCCCACTATTATCAAGCCTACCAGATAATAGCAAAATGCAAGCCATCGGAGTAGCCGCTCCTTTTTTGATCCCTTTAAAAATGGTGCTGGTGGGAGCCGTTTTTATCACAATGCCCTATTCATTGTATCAAGTTTGGTCTTTTATAGCACCTGGATTATACCTGCACGAGAAAAAAATGGTGCGTCCTTTGATATTTTCATCCACAGTTTTATTTTATACGGGCATAGCTTTCGCCCATTTTGTCGTGTTGCCATTAGCTTTTAATTTTTTCGCCACCATCAATATTGAAGGGGTGGAATATAATGCTGATATTGGTTACTACCTTGATTTTATTTTAACGATTTTTTTTGCATTCGGCATTGCATTTGAGGTGCCGATTGCCACAGTTTTATTGATTGCAACCGGAGCCACCACGGCCGAGAAGCTTGCTAAAAAACGCCCTTATGTTGTCGTTTTTGCTTTTATAATTGGGATGATGTTAACCCCACCTGATATAATCTCCCAGACTCTACTGGCACTACCGATGTGGTTTTTGTTTGAAATGGGACTTATAGTTTCAAAATATTTTTTAAAAAACAAAAAAAATAATAACGATGACAATGATCTTAGTGACGAAGAGCAAGAGAGAGAATTAGACCAAGCAGAAAAAGAAGAGTTATAACCTCAACTATATTTATATTTTGCCGAATATTTTGGGACTATATCTCTTAGTTTGAATAATTTTGGATAGATTGTAGTAGATTTTTTAAATATTTTTTCAATTGTTTTGCCATATTTTAAATCATCAAATTCAATGCTATCTAAAAAATTTTTTACATTCAAGCCTAATTCGGTATCACCTGACATTTTTAATCGCCGATTAAAAAATAAAGTATCAGGATCCTCGCTACGGACAATTAACAATAAGAACTCATATAAGTTGCCGGCGATTGTCATATCTGCTTGTTTGCCTACTGCATTTATTATTGTTTTTTTGCTTTCATCAATAGATACAGCAAAACAGACATTAATATCCTCTATTTTAATTGACAACACTTTATCTTTTAAAAAATCTAATTCACCATTTATCAAATAACTTTTAAGGGTTTTGTTTAATACCATTACAATTGCACCGGTTGAGATTGTAGGTGGCACCAAAGATATAGGAGCGGATAGAATTTTTGGTAATATATATTGGTTATTTTTCATTTTATATGTTAAAATTTATTTTTATTAGAGCAAACCATAATACACCATTTTATGAAAATTTTTCTTTTATTTTTGTTTTTGCTTTTTAACCTCTCGGTTTTTGCGGTTGAAAACAATGATTTATCATTTGACGACATAGATGATAATTTAATTTTTAATGATTCTCCATTAAAAGATGAATTGTCGCATCCTGATTGGTTCAAACACAGTTTTTTAAATCTACCAGAGGATATAATAGAGGCAAAAAAAGATAAAAAAAAAGGGATTATAGTATATTTTGGCCAGAGATTTTGTCCCTATTGCAAAACCTTGATGGAAGTAAATTGGCGAAAGCCTGATATAGTTAAATATACTCGTGATAATTTTGATGTAATTGCCCTTAGTATTTGGGGCAATAAAGAGGTGGTTTTGCCAGATGGCACTAAAACTACCGAGCGAGAATATGCCATCAGAAATAATGCTAATTTTACCCCATCTTTAATTTTTTATGATGTATCTGGCAAACAAACTCTTATGTTGCGAGGTTATTACCCTCCTTATAAGTTTCTGGCAGCATTAGAATATGTAGTAGGAGAGCATTATAAACAAGAAAGTTTGGCTTCTTTTATGTTGCGAGCAAACCCTCCACCTAAATTTGAAATAGGTGATTTAAACGAACAAGATTTTTTTACCAAAGCTCCTTTTATGCTTGATAGGAGTCGTTTTAAAGCCCAAAAACCTTTGGCAGTATTTTTTGAACAAAAAGATTGTTATGCCTGTGATGTTTTGCATTCAAAACCACTTTCTGACAAAAACACAAAAAAACTATTGGATAAATTTGAAATAATTCAAGTTGATACCAATGACAGGACTCCAATAGTAATTCCAGGCGGACAAAAAATAAATGTTCAACAATGGGCACAGAATCTACAAATTTTCTATACTCCCACTATTGTATTTTTTGATGAGATGGGGGTTGAGATTATAAGAGTTGAGTCTGTTGCTCATCTGTATAGAATCCAAAATGTTTTAAAGTTTGTAATCGACAAAACATATTTGGTGTATCCTAATTTTGCCACTTGGCGTTTTGATATGTTATTTTAATTTTTTTAAAAAAGAGCTCGTTGAGTCATTTGCATAAAAAAGGCAACGAAAAGTTGCCTTTTTAAATTTTAATAAAACATTATACTACTTACGAGCACCAGGGCCATTGGCATCTAAACCATTCCCCATAAAAGATTCATAATATTCCAAAGCACGATATTCCTCGCTTTGTGGTTTTTTAGGTTTTGCTCTGATATTCTTATTGCAACCTGCATATCTGCGGTGCAGTGAACCTAAACTTCCCCACTTTGATCTATAAACAGGCCAGTGAGTTGTGTGTCCCAAAGCAGGTCCTAATAAATCAGCACGCACATTTTTACCAACATTGTTTACATGACAATCGGTGCAAGACATATCTAATTGACCACGTTTGGTTTCAAAGAATTTTTTGCCCTTTTCATACCATGCTATCGCTCTTTTGTCATTAGGAATTTTAATATCAATAGTTTTGCCACGTGATGTGAAAGCCAGATATGCACTTATATCAATTAGTGGACCTTTTTTATATTTCAAAGGTTTCTCGTTATTGGCTTTGCGGCAGTTATTAAGAGCCAACTCCATTGTTATTAAATCTCCGGTTTTGGCATCAAAACGAGGATAAGTGTGTTTGATTCCTATGCCACCATTATCAAAACAACTGGCATATGTTTTGCCATTTTTAAATGCTGTTTCAAATAGTTTTTTACCACTATCAACATTTATTTCATAGGGTGGAAATTCCTCGATTGATTCCCACTGATCTTTTGATGCAGCATCAATAGCATATACCCCATTATTAAATTCAGCAGGATGCACATCTGGATATAAATCATAATAATGTTTGGCAAATGCCTTGCGATCTGATTCAGGTGATGCATACAAACCAATACTTATAAAAAATGTTAATAATAAAATTATTTTTTTATTCATAGTAATGTTCCTCCTCCAAGGATTATTTATTTAATTTTAGCCGTAGCACTATCTTTTTCACCTTTATTATCAATCCAACTAATAGTGACATCATCTCCTACTTTGCCACCTTTGAATTGGAATGAAAAATAAGGGTTTTTAGAAATCGCTCCGCCCCAGTGGGCATGAACTATTTCTATATCGCCATGTTTGGCTGTTACCTCTTGAATGAAATGGGCAGGAATAAGTTTTTTGGTTTTTTTGTCCTTTCTTAATCCTGTTTCCATTTTATGTTTAATTAAAGTGCGAACTTCTGTTATCTCACCTTTTAATTTCGCTCTAATTTTAATAGATCCCATTGTATTTTCTCCTGTTATAAAATATAATTAACCGCCACAGCCACCGATAGTAACCTTGACTTCTTTTTTTGCTTGATAGAATTTGCCACCTGCCTTGACAACTGCAACTAAGTTGGCAGTTTTACCCATTTTAATTCTTGTTGCCACAAATCCTACGGCACCCTTGCCAAAATTAAAAGTAGAGGTAAGCGGTGATTCATTTTGGTCGGCAAGAATAGAGATAGATTCTACATTTTCCAAACTTGTGCTAATCGTAATTGGAACCACGGCTCCATTTTCAGCAATATCTGGTGCTTTGATGGTTATCTTATCGGATTGAGCAACATCTGTTGCTCCGAGTTCTGCGAAAACCTTATCTACTGCTTTGGCATTAAACTCAGCTTCAATCCAAGCTGCTGCCATAGAGTTCGTAGGAATGGTAATTCCTGCTGTTGCCATAACCGCTGCGATTGAGGTAGCAAGCGAGTGTTTTAATAATAATCGACGATTCATAAAAATATCTCCTAAAAAATAAAAATAAAAAATTAAACTCTTGAAAACAACATAGTTTCAAAGTTTATAAAGTATATATAAAATCCGTTATCAAGTCAATCTCTTTTTCAGTTAAGATTTTTTTGGCAGAAAATGGTGGCATAATTGATAACTTGTTTCGTGCTCTTGAATTAGCAATTTGTGATCTTAAGGCTTTTTTAGTTTTAAAGCGCACCTTCATAGCCACTAAGGGTGGACCTACATTGCCAGGCAACGAACCATCTGCTATAATATGGCAAGCTAAACAATTGCCTTTTTTTCTGCCGAAAGTAAGTTTTTTGCCCTCTGCTGTGCTTTTTGCACCAACAGCTTCCGCACTATTAACAGAAGTTAGCATAAAAAAATTCAACAAACCTGCAAAAACTATCGCCAAAGAACTAAACTTCAAAGTTTTTTTGATGAATGACATAATTTGTTCTCCTCCAAATTAAATTAAATAAAAATTAAATTCTACAAAATCCATTTAATAACGATAAAAAAACTACATTTTTGTAGTTAAAATAAGTATTAAATAGTGGCTACAATAATACTTATTTTTTTATCGTCTGCAATTTATTTTATACCTATTTCATTTTTTTAGAATATTATAATTTTCTTATACAATTAAATATCTATGCAATTATTGGCATCATACCCCATAACAAAACATTGTTTTTACTATATATTTGATTTAAATCAAATTTTTTAAAATTACCATTTTTATATTAGTATTTCATTATATGCTAACTAATTGATAATTATATATTTCTGCAATATTGTCATTTTTTTTACCTATCAACAAAAAATATTAAAAATATTACATAATTTTTTATAACACTTTGTATAATTTTACAAACCAACAAGGGGACATGTCCCCTTGTCAAAAAGAAGATGTTTTATTGTTGTTAGTTTAATTTATAGGAGAATATCAATGAGTATATCAAGAAGACAATTTGTCCAACTTATGGGAATCGCAGGAGCCGCAAGTTTTATATCAAACCCATCTTTTGCCCGCAAACAAGAATTTAATGATATTTACAATATTCCCAAATTCGGTGATGCCACTATTATGCACTTTACGGATGTGCACGGACAACTAAACCCTATTTATTTTCGCGAACCAAATGTCAATATTGGTGTAGGCGGTGCCAAAGGACATGCCCCGCACCTTGTTGGTAATAATTTATTAAAACATTTTAATATTAAACCGAACTCAATTGAAGCTCATGCATTCACTTATTTAAACTATACAAAAAACGCTCAAACTTTTGGCAAAATTGGCGGTTTTGCCCATCTATCTACTTTGATAAATAAAATTCGCTCCTCTGTTGGTGGTGCTGAAAATACTTGCCTCTTAGACGGCGGTGATACTTGGCAAGGCTCTGGCACCTCTTTATGGACGAATGGCGAAGATATGGTAGACGCTTGTAATTTACTCGGTGTTGATGCGATGACAGGACACTGGGAATTTACTCACCAAGATACTCAGGTTTTATCTAACATTAAAAAATTCAAAGGCGAGTTTTTAGCGCAAAATGTGCGAGTAAAAGAAGAGGCATTATTTGATGATGCTCCGGCATATGATGCTGATAATGCGATGGCTTTTAAACCATGGACGATAAAAAAAGTAGGCGGACACAGAATCGCTATCATAGGACAGGCATTTCCATATACTCCGATTGCTAACCCGCAAAGATTTATTCCAAATTGGAGTTTTGGCATTATGGATGATGAGATGCAAAAAACTGTTGATAAGATTCGTTCAACTGAAAAACCAGATGCGGTGGTGGTTTTGTCTCATAATGGAATGGATGTAGATTTAAAAATGGCATCAAAGGTTACAGGAATTGATGTAATTTTTGGTGGCCATACTCACGATGGCGTGCCACAACCTATCAAGATTAAAAATAAATCTGGCATAACACTGGTCACTAATGCAGGCTCAAATGGTAAATTTTTGGGAGTTATGGCTTTAAAAATAAAAAATAAAAAAGTTGTTGATTTTAAATATAATCTTTTGCCTGTTTTTTCTAATTTATTGCCTGCTGATAAAAAAATGCAAGATTATATTGATAATGTTCGCCGGCCATACTTGAAAAAATTAAATCAACCTCTTGCGGTAGCAGATAATTTATTATATCGCCGTGGTAATTTCAACGGCACATTTGATCAGATAATTTGCAATGCTATGAATGATGTTAAAGACTCACAAATATCGCTATCTCCTGGTTTTAGATGGGGCACGACTGTTTTACCAGGACAGACAATTACAATGGAAAATGTATTAGATCAAACTTGCATAACTTACCCTGAAACCTATCGCAGGCAAATGAGTGGCAAAGATATAAAAATAATATTAGAAGATGTAGCGGATAATCTTTTTAACCCTGACCCTTATTATCAACAAGGCGGTGATATGGTGCGAGTTGGAGGCTTGGATTATGCCATCTCCCCTAATAAAAAAATAGGTTCTCGCATATCTAGCATGACATTGGATAATGGCAAAAAAATAGATCCTAATAAAAAATATATTGTCTCAGGTTGGGCGACAGTGGGCTCAAAGTCCCCAGGGGAGCCGATATGGGATGTAGTAGCCGAACATTTATCAAAAAATAAAACCGCCAAAATCCCTAAAATAAATACTCCCAAAATTACAGGACTTGGTAAAAACCCAGGACTTGGCAGTTAAAGAAAGCCTGATTAACTCAAAAAATAGCCAACATACTATTAGCATTACATGTTTTGTTTATCAAATTAGCTTTGAGGGTTATTTTTGTCTGTTAATCGGAGCCTCTTTTAAGGGTGTAAATATAGGTATCAACCATAACTTTATTTTTAAGCTCTGCTGTGGTAAGCTCTCTCTTGTATTCCTCTCCCTCAAACTTATCTAATTTATGCCAATTTGTTGCCAGATTGTCGCAAATAAATACATATCCATAAACTTTATCGCCATTTTTATCCAAAACAATTGCAGGATAGCCAATTTTTGCAGCCCATCCATTTTGATGTAAAACACCGGTAACACTGGCATTTTCCCACACACCCTCGCCAATATCGGATAAAATATGTTCGTTAGGACAACCAGGGCATAGGCTCCCATACACAAACAATTTATTTACTACCATAATTTATATTCCTTAATTGTCATAAAGAGAGCTCATTATAAAATTGAATCTACTAACTGTTGAGTATAGGTGTGTTGTGGGTTTTTAAATATCTTATCTGTGCTGTTTTTTTCAACTATCTTACCCTGTTTTAAAACGATAACTTCATCACAAATTGCCCTTATAACATTCAGATCGTGGCTAATAAAAATATAAGTAAGATTTTCTGTTGTTTGTAAGTCTTGCAATAATTCTAAGACATTTTTTTGAGTTGAAACATCTAAGGCAGAGGTAGGTTCGTCCAGGATTATAAGAGAGGGTTTTAAAATAATAGCACGAGCTATGGCGATTCTTTGACGTTGTCCGCCGGAGAATTCATGCGGATATAGATGGGTTATATCGGCAGGCAATCCAACATTTTTTAAAACCTGTTGCATTTTTTGGTTATTTTCTGTATCACTATTATTTGGTTGAAAAACACCCAGACCCTCACAAATAATTTGTCCGATGGTAAGGCGAGGAGATAAAGAGGCGAACGGGTCTTGAAAAACAATTTGTAAAAATTCACGCATTTTTTGTATTTGTTTACGATTCAAGTCTTTGATTGTTTTATTATTAAATTTTATCGTGCCATTATAAGTTTGCAAATTTAAAATACATTTTGCCAAGGTGGATTTACCAGAACCTGACTCACCTACGACACCAAGTGTAGAGCCTTGTTTGACTTTAAAATCAATTTTATCAAGGGCATTTATAATCAGCGGTTTTCTATCAAAAAAACCTTTTTTAATCTTAAAAGTTTTTGATAAATTTTTTGTCTCTAAAATTGTTTTATCATAGGTTTGATGCGGTTTTTGAGATAATTTATTGGCCTCTAATAATTTTTTGGTGTAATGATGTTGAGGAGATTTAAAAATATTATCACAAGTCCCACTCTCTACTATTTGCCCTTTTTGCATCACAAAAACATTTTGAGCGAACGATTTAACCAGTAGTAAATTATGAGTAATCAATAAAATTGCCATTTTATTTTGTTGTTGCAACTTTAATAATAACTCCATAATCTCACTTTGGGTATTGACATCCAAAGCTGTTGTCGGCTCATCTGCTATCAAAAGTTTAGGGCAGCCTGCCAGCGCCATCGCAATCATCACTCTTTGGCGTTGTCCGCCTGATAACATATGTGGATAGTTGTTAATCCGTTGCTCGCTATTTTGAATACAAACCAAATCTAATAATTCCAAAGCCCTATTTTTAATTTGTTTTTTATTAAGGGTTTTGTTGTTACTATGGAGCCGTATGTTTTCTGATAACTGGGCGCCGATAGTCCACAAGGGATTCAAAGCACTCGCAGGCTCTTGAAAAATCATCGTTATATCAGAACCACGAATTTGTTGCATTGATAAATTATCTAACTTTAAAATATCATCAGTTTGGTTAAAAATAATCTTGCCTTGATATTTAACATATTTTTCATCGTGTAATCGCAACAAACTCATCGCTGTCACAGATTTCCCAGAGCCAGACTCACCCACCAAAGCAATTCTTTGATTTTGAAAAATCTGCATTGATAAACTTTTTACAATTTCTGTTTTATCCCCAAACCGCTCAAACGAGATTGATAAATTTTGAATATCTAAGATGGTTTTCATTTTTTGTTTTCACTTAAATTAAATTTTGCAATAGTATATCATAAATTTACATTACTGATGATAATTTTAAAACTAATTTTTATCATTGCAAAAAAACAATAATTCGTCATAACGAGGCGGACGAATCGCTAATTAACAATTGATAGTTAACAGTTATTAGTTTGAGTGTCACTATTAATTTTTAACTAATAACTAATAACTATTTTTAATCCGCCGTGGTTATCTCGTGTTATTATCCGTTTGCTTTGTTTTTAATCTTGTTTTGTCACAGGTTTAGTGCATACACAGCGAGATTGCCGCGGCGGTTTAAATTCTTGATATTACAGCATTTTTCCGTCCGCCTCGCAATGACGGTGGTTCTTTTTTTAGGCTTATGTCCAGCTCTGTCCGACTTATGATAAAAATATGGTTGAGTGTCCAAAATCAGGGCGACCATATTGTGGGCTTGTAGCCACAACCAAAAACAATGTTGTTGTGTCTATTAATTCTGGTTATCCATGTCATTGAAAAATTTGAAAACAAAAATTAAAAAGTTTATAATGTCTATCTTTTGAGAGTGTAATTTTTACTATAAAAACATATGACACCATACTTTAAAGACAAATCAGTTAAACTTTTTTTGGGGGATAGTTTAGAGTTATTAAAAGAGATGCCTGCCGAATGTGTTGATATGATTTTTGCCGACCCTCCTTATAATTTATCAAATGGCGGTTTTAGTTGTCATGCTGGAAAAAGAGTAAGTGTCAATAAGGGTAAATGGGATCAAAGCCGTGGAATAGAAGAGGATTTTAAATTTCACAATAAATGGATTAAGGCTTGTAGGCGAGTTTTAAAACCAAACGGCAGCATGTGGATTTCAGGCACTTATCACTCTATTTATTCTTGTGGTTATGCTTTGCAAAAACAAGGCTGGCATATTATCAATGATATATCATGGCTCAAACCAAATGCTGCCCCGAACCTATCTTGCAGAATGTTTACCGCAAGCCATGAAACTTTGATATGGGCAAGAAAAGATAAAAAATCCAAACATACTTTTAATTATCCAGCAATTAAAAATGGCAACTTCCCAAAAGACTTTATAAAAAAACCAAACAAGCAAATGCGTAGTGTGTGGGCGATCGGCACTCCCTTAAATGGTGAAAAAAAATATGGCAAGCACCCTACCCAAAAACCAGAGAGCCTATTGGAGAGAATAATTATTGCCGCAAGCTGTGAGGGAGATTTAATATTAGATCCTTTTTGTGGCAGTGCCACAACAGGTATTATGGCATTAAAACATAAGCGTAAATTTGCAGGATTAGATATGGAGCAACAATATTTTGATGATTTGGCAATACCAAGAATTAAGGATTTATTATGAGACCTTTGCATAATTCAAGCACAATTTATAAAACACATAAAAATGCACTATTTTCTGCATTCTCTAAACAGCACTTGATTTATGCAAAGGTCTCATTATGATTGAGGGCGGAACAGGTGGAAACACAACTTTAACTGGTTTAAACTTTGAGAATAAGGTAGATTTAATCACACTACTAATGCAAATAAAAGGATATAGTGTAAAAAAACAAGCAGTTGGAAACAACATATTATTCAACAATAAAGTTGTAGCAAGATGTTTTAAAAAATATGAATTTTATAAGTTTTTAGATGAACATAAAATAGACCATAAGAGCATATTATCTAAAAAACTTTTACCAGATGATGCTTTACTTGTCATTGTCCGCGAAACCTTATTTATTATTGAGGTTAAATATCAACAAGTTGCAGGATCTGTTGACGAAAAACTACAAACTTGTGATTTTAAAAGAAAACAATACTTGAAATTGGTTCAGCCATTAGGCATTAAAGTTGAATATGTTTATGTGTTAAATGATTGGTTCAAACAACCATCTTATAAGGATGTTTTGGATTATATCAATAGCATGAATTGCCATTATAAATTCAATGAGTTGCCTTTATCTTGGCTGGGATTACCGAAATAAAAGACCTATCAATTATTACGAGTATCAAAAGCAGATCGCAATGCCTCGCCGATAAAAATTAGTAAAATCAAAGTGCCGACCAAAACTGTAAAAGTTGTCAAGGATAACCACCATGCATCAATATTTTCTTTGCCTTGGGATAATAACTCGCCCAATGATGGCGTTGAAGGTGGCACGCCTAACCCCAGATAATCCAAACTTGTTAAGGCTAAGATTGAGGCGGACAAACGAAATGGCAAAAAAGTTATAACCGGGGTCAGGCTATTTGGCAAAAGGTGTCGCCACATTATTTTTACATTTCCTACCCCCAACGCCCGAGCTGCCTCGACATAGTCCAGATTTCGTGCTTTGAGAAACTCGGCACGAACATAATCTGCCAAACCCATCCAGCCGAACATTGATAATAAAATCAACAATAACCAAATACTAGGCTGAAAGATTGAGGCAAAAATAATCAACAAATATAACTCTGGCATTGAACCATATACTTCAATAATTCTTTGCATCACCAGATCAATTTTGCCGCCAAAATATCCTTGAATTGCTCCCAAAATTATGCCAATAATTGTGCCGATAACACTTAACACAACTCCAAATAATAACGATAACCGAAAGCCATAAATCAGCCTTGCTAAAACATCTCGCCCTCTGTCATCTGTCCCCAGTAAATTATCCATATTCGGTGGTGCGGGGTTGGGGTGGCGGGTGTTATAATTGATGGTATTAAAACTATACGGATTAGGTGGATAAATTACCCAGTTGCCGTTTTTTGTTAATTTTTCTTTAATATATTCGTCATTATAATTTGCCTCTGACTCAAAATCTCCGCCAAAAGTTGTTTCAGAATAGGTTTTAAAAAGTGGAAAATAATAAGAGTTATTATAATTTATTATCAAAGGTTTGTCGTTGCTAATCACTTCGGCAAACATACTAATTATGAATAAAAAACTAATTATCCATAAACTTATCAAACCACGGCGATTTTTTTTAAATCTTAAAATTGCCTGTTGAGTGATGGAAAGATTTTTTTTTGTATTTGTGTTTTTCATAAGACCTTCATCTTGTTATCTCGCCTCATCAAATGCAATCCGTGGATCAATCAACACATAACTTATATCAGACATAAGTTTTGCTACCAAGCCCATCAGACTAAATATAAATAAAGATCCCAAAACAACTGGATAATCTCGCCGCAGGATTGACTCATAGGATAATAACCCTAATCCATCAAGGGAGAAAATCTGTTCTATCAATAGGCTTCCGGTAAAAAATGCTCCGATGAAAGCGGCTGGAAACCCTGTAATAAGCGGAATCATTGCATTGCGTAAAATATGGCGGTATGAAATTGTTGTCTCAGATAAACCTTTGGCTCGTGCGGTTATAACATATTGTTTAGATATCTCTTCCAAAAAACTATTTTTAGTAAGCATTGTCATAACTGCCAAGGAACCAACACTCATCGCCAAAACTGGTAAAAAAATATGCCATAAATAATCGGTTATTTTGCTCCAAAATGATAGAGAATCAAAATTATCAGATATCAATCCTCGCAACGGAAACACATCATAAAAACTACCGCCACCGAACAAAACCAACAAAGCGATGCCTAACAGGAAACCCGGAATTGCATAACCTACTAAAATCACCGTGCTACTTATAACATCAAAACGACTGCCGTGATAGAGTGCTTTGCTGATGCCTAATGGGATTGAGATAAGATAAGTGATTAAAAAAGTCCAAATACCAAGACTGATTGAGACCGGTAATTTTTCTTTAATTAGTGAGATGACGGATTTATGTTGAAAATAACTATCCCCAAAATCAAGGACAAGGTAATTTTTTATCATCATCCAAAATCTTTGATGAATCGGTTTATCAAAACCATATCTTAATTTTATTTTATTTAATATCTCATCATCAAGCCCTGCCCTGCCACGATAGGTTTGTCCGAAACCAGTGGCAACCTCTCCTGTTTGTGATTCGCCTTGAAGTTGATGAACTAATTGTTCCACAGGACCGCCCGGCACAAATTGGGTCACTATAAAAGTTAATAACATTATGCCAAACAAAGTTGGAATCATCAATAATAATCTTTTAAGTATATAAAAAAACATAAGGTCTATTTTTGTTTTAAAAAGACAGTATAAAAGATTTTTATGTTATTTTTTGAAAAAACTTGATTTTAACACTTTATTTATTGTATAATGGTTTGTTTTTACTTTTTATAAGGAGTTTTATTATGGCAGATTTTGATCAAGAATTAGATGCATCGGGCTTGAATTGCCCACTACCAATTTTGCGAGCTAAAAAATCTTTGACATCTATGGATGTAGGACAGGTTTTAAAAATTATTGCAACTGATCCTGGTTCTGTAAAAGATTTTGAAGCATTTTCAAACCAAACTGGCAACGAATTATTATCCTCAGGTGAAGAGGGCGGTAAATTTGTTTTTGCCATTAAAAAATCATAAGATTTTTTATTTTTTGAGGTATTAAATTATGGCTAACAAAAAACTGGCAATTATTGCCACCAAAGGCACACTTGACTGGGCTTATCCGCCTTTTATTTTGGGTTCAACAGCGGCTGCCTTAGGATATGATGTTGAGATTTTCTTTACTTTTTATGGTTTGCAGTTGTTAAAAAAACAACCAGATCTTTCTGTATCACCACTTGGCAACCCTGGGATGCCAATGCCGATGGGTATGGATAAGTGGTTTCCGGTAATCGGCACCGCCATCCCTGGAATGCAGGCGATTATGACGGCAATGATGAAAGCCAAGATGAAAAAGAAAGGTGTCGCCAGCATTGAAGAATTACGCGAGTTATGTGGTGAGGCAGAAGTTAAATTTATCGCCTGCCAGATGACGGTTGATTTATTTGATATGAATCCTGATGATTTTATGGATGGTGTGGAATATGCAGGAGCCGCTAAATTCTTTGAATTTGCAGGTGGTGCTGATATATCACTCTACATTTAACTTTTATTTTTTTTACATCAAAGGCAATTATTATGTATAATTGCCTTTTTTATTTTTTAAACTCATAGAATGCAACTTGATGGCAGTCAAATTTTAATTGAATCTTTAAAAGCAGAAAAAGTTAAAACTATTTTTGGTTATCCGGGCGGAGCAGTTTTGCACATCTATGACGAATTATCTCGTCACCAAGATCTTCAACATATTTTAACCCGTCACGAACAAGGGGCAACCCATGCCGCCGATGGTTTTGCTCGTGCCACAGGCGAGGTGGGGGTGGCTTTATTAACCTCAGGTCCTGGGGCTACCAATGCTGTCACAGCTCTGGCGACAGCTTATATGGATTCCATTCCAATTGTAGTTATCACCGGACAAGTAATGAGCCACTTTATCGGCTCGGATGCTTTTCAAGAGGCAGATATAACAGGAATTACTCGCCCTTGTGTTAAACACAACTATTTAATAAAAGATATAAATGATATTGCCCCTACTATAAAAAAGGCTTTTTATATCGCCAAAACTGGCAGACCAGGTCCGGTGTTAATTGATATTCCCAAGGATCTCACTGCACCTGCTTTAAAGACAAATTTTACCTATCCAAAAAATATAAATATTCGCTCTTACAAACCAAACACCACAGGCAACCCTCGCCAAATTAAAAAAGCTTTGGAGCAGATTAAAAAAGCCAAAAAACCAATTATTTATTATGGTGGTGGTGTAGTCTTGGCTAATGCCGATAAAGAATTACGAGAATTTGCTAAAAAAATAAACTCACCTGTAACCAGCACCCTGATGGGTCTTGGGGCTTTTGACAGCACTGATGAATTGTTTGTAGGTATGCTTGGCATGCACGGCACCTATGAGGCGAATATGGCGATGCATGAGTGTGATACCCTAATCGCTATCGGTGCACGTTTTGATGACCGGGTCACAGGCGAGGTGGAACATTTTTGTCCGCAAGCGACGATTATTCATATTGACATAGATCCATCATCAATTTCAAAAAATGTCCAAGTGGATACCCCTATTGTCGGTGATGTCAAACAAGTCTTAACAATTTTTAACAAAAATTTTGCTAGCAAAAAATCGACAAGCCATCAAAAATGGTGGCAAGATATTCAAAAATGGCGAAAATCAGATTGCCTAAAATATAACAAAAAATCAGATAGAATAAAACCACAAGCGGTGGTGGAGGCATTAAGTGAGATTGCCCCGGATGCAATAGTAGCAACAGATGTCGGACAACACCAAATGTTTGCTGCCCAATTTTTCAAATTCAACAGAAATCGCCAATTTTTAACCTCTGGTGGCTTAGGCACAATGGGTTATGGGTTGCCTGCGGCCATAGGAGCTGCGGTGGCAAAACCTAAATCTGATATAGCACTGATTACCGGGGACGGCAGTATTCAAATGTGTATCCAAGAGTTAGCAACTTGTTTTCAATATGGACTACCCATCAAAATTATAAATCTTAATAATAGCTTTCTTGGAATGGTTCGTCAATGGCAAGAGTTTTTTTATGATGAAACATATAGCCAAACCCCTTTAAATCACAATCCAGATTTTGTTAAATTGGCGGAAAGTTATGGACATATTGGAATAAGAATTACAAAACCTGCTGATGTTCGCCCAGCATTAAAAAAAGCTTTTGCCATCAAAGACAAATTAGTTTTTATGGATTTTTTAACCGATCAAACTGAAAACGTATATCCTATGATAGTCGCAGGCAAAGGACACCACGAGATGCAACTATCACCTGAATCTGCCCTATTATGAAAAGACATATCTTAGCAATTTTAATGGAAAACGAATCAGGAGCATTAGCACGAGTCGCAAGCCTATTCGCTGCTCGTGGTTATAATATTGAATCTCTGACTGTGGCAAAAACCCATGATAATACTCTGTCTCGTATGACGATAGTAACCTGTGGTTCCACCCAAATTATTGAACAAATCTGCAAACAACTCAACAAACTAATTGATGTTGTGCATATCCGTAATTTAACCGACTCCGATCACATTGAACGTGAAATGATGTTAATCAAAGTCAATGCCAATGCCAAAACAAGAGATGAGATATATCGTTTAACCAGCATATTCAGAGCAGATATTGTTGATGTATCAGCCACAACATTTGTTATCAATATCACAGGCAGAAGCAGTAAATTAGACGCCTTCATCCGGGCCGTAGGCTCCGACAACATCAAAGAAATTGTGAGATCAGGAGTCACAGGCATCATCCGCGGCAAAAATATTCTTTGATAGATTGTCGCCACCAAAGTTAATAATGGAAAAACAAAAAACTGACAAAAAAGATAATTCTATTGTTCTTTTTAATCAAAAACAAGTTCGCAGACATTGGGACGATGAAAAAGAGATTTGGTATTTTTCTGTTGTAGATGTAATTGAAATTTTAACAGAAAGTCCACGTCCTAGAAAATATTGGAATGCTCTAAAAACAAAATTATCAGAAGAAGGGAGTCAGTTGTCCCAAAAATTGGGACAACTGAAAATGAAATCTTCTGATGGCAAATTTTATAAAACAGATGTAGCAGATACAGAAAATATCCTCAGACTTATTCAATCTATTCCCTCTCCTAAGGCAGAACCTTTTAAATTGTGGCTTGCAAAAGTAGGACACGAAAGAATTGAAGAAACCGAAGACCCAGAACTTGCCTTTGATAGAGCTATGCAAACATATCTTAAAAAGGGCTATTCCAAAGAATGGATAAACCAAAGACTCAAAAGCATTGAAATAAGAAAAGAGCTCACCGACGAGTGGCAAACAAGAGGAGTTAAAGAAGGTTTGGAATATGCTATTTTAACAGATGAAATAACAAAAGCATGGGCCGATAAATCAATCAAAGAATACAAGAATTTTAAAAATTTAAAAAAACAAAATTTACGAGATAATATGACAAACCTTGAGTTGGTTTTAAATATGTTAGCAGAAGCATCTACGACAGAAATTTCTAAAAAACAACAACCAAAAAATCTTAATCAAAACAAACTGGTAGCTCAAAAAGGTGGAAATGCCGCTAAACAAGCTAGAATTTCAATTGAAAAACAAACAGGTGAGAGTATCATCTCTTCGCAAAATGCAAGATATTTACAAAACAAAGAGAAGAAAAAACTAAAATGAGATCTTTGCATAAATCAAGTAATATTTAGATGATGTATAAAATAATGAAAAAATTATCTCAAAATATCATCATCTATAAAACAGCAGACGGAAAGTCCGCAGTATCTTTGTATGCCAAAAATGGGAATATTTGGATGAACCAAAATCAAATTGCAGAACTTTTTGACACCTCCGTCCCAAATATTAGTATTCACACCAAAAACATAACAGAAGAGGGAGAGTTAAGCCAAAATTCAGTTGTTAAAGATTACTTAACAACTGCCTCTGATGGAAAAAATTATAATGTAACTTTTTATTCGTTAGAGATGATTTTGGCGATTGGTTTCCGGGTAAAAAGTAAAAAAGGTACACAATTTCGAAAATGGGCAAATGAAAACCTTAAAGAATTTATGGTTAAGGGTTTTTTGATAGATTCTGAAAGGCTCAAAAATCCTGATGGACGAGCAAGTTATTTTGAAGAATTACTCGCTCAAATTCGAGATATTCGCTCCTCTGAAAAAATTTTTTACCAAAAAGTCAGAGATTTATTGTCACTAAGTAGTGATTATGACTCTACGGACAAAGCAACTCAAATGTTTTTTGCAGAAACCCAAAACAAAATTTTATATGCCATTACAGGACAAACTGCGGCAGAGATTATCTCAAATCGTGCCGATGAAAAAAAACTAAATATGGCACTGACAAATTGGCAGGGAAAGATTGTCCGAAAACAGGACATTTTTATTTCAAAAAATTATTTGAATCACGATGAGTTGGATAGTTTAAATCGTTTTGTAACCGTGTTTTTGGAAACAGCGGAGTTGCGAGCGAAAGATGAAAAGGATATTACAATTTCTTTTTGGCAAGAAAATATTGACAAAATCATTGAACTGAATAATAAAAAATTACTTAGTTATAAGGGGAGTGTTTCAAATAAAGAAATGGAAAAACTGGTTTCAAAAATGTATGAAAAATTTAATAATAATCGGAGAAAAGAGCAGATGATTTTGGCAGACAAACAAGATTTAAAAGAGCTTGAAGCTTTTGAAAAAAATATCAAAAAATTTAATTCTTAAAAAATAATATGACTACAAAATTAAATTTTCTCAAAGAATATAAACAATATTATGCTGCAAAAAATTTACCTGTAATTATTGAATTTGGTAAAACCCCATATCTTACCATCAAAAAACAAGGAGAGCCTACGGGAGAAAAATTTACCAAAGCAGTTGAATCCTTATGTCCAACAGCCTATTCTATGGAATTAAAAAAATTTATAAAAATGCACTATTTTCTGTATTTTCTAAACAGCACTTGTTTTATGCAAAGGTCTCAAAATATTAAAAAAATCAACACCTTATAAATTTATTTGTGCTATAATATGACTTTTTGAGACTTTTACAAAAATCAAGTTATATTTTTTTATGTGTTCTTGATTTGTGCAAAGGTTTTTATTGTTTTTTAGGAGTTAGTTATGAATAAGTATAAAATATTATTATCCGTATTTTTGTTTTCAATTTTTGCATTTAATGTATCATTTGCCCACAAAGGCGGTTTAGATAAAAATGGTGGTCATACAAACAAAGCAGACAATAAATATCATTGCCACTCTGATAAATGTTTTGCGGCAAAAGGTGAAAAAAGAAAAGATGTGGAAGCTGAAAAAAAGGTAAAGAAACAGGAAGCAAAGGCTGATAAAAAAGCCAAGAAGAAAGAGGCAAAAGCTGCCAAAAAAAACAAGAAGCAAGAAAAAAAGGCTGGGAAAAAATCAAAGAAAAAGAATAAAAAATAATTTTTCTTTCTCTGTCAATCTGTTGATTGTTATGTTTATTATCAATCAACAGATTTAAAACCTACGGCACAAAACATTGTAATCGTTGCCAACGAATTGCCTAACTCATGCACAATTTGATTATGATAAATCATTAAAACAGCAACTTTACCACTACTGGTAAATTTACTACTTTACTAATCATCGCAGTTATTCAAAGCTCCTTAAAATCTCATCAGTTAAGTTTTTTTTAAAATTTTAAAATTTATTTTTAAAAAAGAGTAAAATAGGCGAGTTAATTTAATTTTTAGGAGAAATGTAGGATGAATATTTATTATGACAAAGATGCTGATTTGAGCATCATCAAAAGTAAAACTGTATGTATTGTAGGTTATGGCTCACAAGGGCATGCTCATGCGAATAACCTCAAAGACTCAGGTGTGAGTGTGGTTGTGGGTTTGCGAGAGGGTTCATCTTCTGCAAAAAAAGCTAAGAATGCCGGATTAGATGTAAAAAATATCAAAGATGCGGTATCTTGTGCTGATTTAGTAATGGTGCTTGCCCCTGACGAACATCAAGCAAAATTATATCGTGATGAAATTGCTCCTAATATTAAACAAGGAGCAGCCTTAGCATTCGCTCATGGTTTTAATATCCATTACGGACAAATTGAGCCACGATCTGATTTGGATGTTATTATGATTGCCCCCAAAGGTCCGGGTCATCTTGTGCGTTCTACCTATACTCAAAATGGCGGTGTGCCATCACTTATTGCTGTGCATCAAGACTCATCTGGGATGGCGAAAAAAATTGCATTATCTTATGCCAGTGCTAATGGTGGCGGGCGTGCTGGGGTTATTGAGACTACATTTAAAGAAGAGACAGAGACTGATTTATTTGGCGAGCAAGCTGTTTTGTGTGGTGGGGCAACAGCTCTCGTGCAGGCAGGTTTTGAAACTTTGGTGGAGGCAGGATATGCGCCAGAGATGGCATATTTTGAATGCCTGCATGAGTTAAAACTTATTGTTGATTTAATGTATGAAGGTGGTATCGCTAATATGCGTTATTCAATTTCAAATACTGCCGAATATGGTGATTTAACTCGTGGTCCCAGAATTATTACCAAACAGACAAAAAAAGAGATGGCAAAGATTTTAACTGAGATTCAAAATGGCGAATTTGCTCGTGAGTTTATTTTGGAAAATCAGGCAGGAGCTGCTACTTTAAAAGCTAAACGAGCTATCGGCAAAAGACACCAAATTGAAGAGGTGGGAGAAAAACTTCGTTCAATGATGGCTTGGATTGCCGATAATAAAATCGTTGATAAAGCAAAAAATTAAAACAAGAATTAAATCCAAAATTAAATAAAAATGTCTTTAATAGTTGTGGGGCTAAACCACAATAGTGCTCCGGTAAATATTCGCGAGAAGATAAATTTTAGCGAGGCACAATTGCAGCGAGCGTATGGGGAATTATTAAAAATCAGCCAAATCAAAGCGGTTTTAATAATCTCAACTTGCAATAGGACTGAAATCTATGCCAATTCAAATCAAGATGGCATCGATATAATTATCCGCAAATTATATGAGTTTCATAATCTCTCGGCTCATCAAATTGTGCCTTACCTTTTTTCTTACCAAAACAACGAGGCAATAAATCATCTTTTTGGGGTTTGTTGTGGTTTGGATTCTTTGATTCTCGGCGAGCCACAAATTTTAGGACAGGTAAAAGCAGCTTTTAAAACCGCTTGTCAATATGATGCCATTAATTCGTATTTTTATAAATTATTTGAATGCAGCTTTGCCACCGCCAAATTAGTGCGAACCAAAACTGCCATCGGCGCTAACCCTGTCTCGGTGGCTTTTGCTGCGGTGTCTCTTGCTAAACAAATTTTTGGTGGATTGGAGCAATATACCGCTTTGATGATTGGTGCAGGCGAGACGGTTGAGTTGGCAATATCTCACTTGAAAAAAAATAAAATTAAAAATATCATCATTGCTAATCGCACTTATGAAAAAGCTCAAAAGCTTGCCAAAACCTGCGATGGACAAGCTATTATTATCAAAAATATTCCAGATTATCTCTTACAAGCTGATATTATTATCTCCTCCACAGCATCACAACTACCATTGCTTGGCAAAGGAGCGGTTGAAAGTGCCCTGAAAGCTCGCAAACATAAACCGATGTTTATGGTTGATATTGCCGTGCCTCGTGATATTGAAGAGCAGGTTAATGAATTAGATGATGTATTTTTATATACGGTTGATGATTTGCAGGATATTATTACCGAAAACCAAAAATCTCGCCAAACCGCCGCCATAGAGGCACAAAAATATATATATCTTGCAGTTGATGACTTTTTAAAAACAGAAAAATCTTTGTCCGCAACAGACACCATAAAAAATATGCGTGCCAATATCAATAACATAGCAGATGAAGTTATGGCAAAAAATAATCAAAAAATAGATGAGGGGCAAAAAAAATTATTAGAACAATTTAGCCGCAATCTTGTCAATAAAATTATGCACCAACCGACAATATCTTTAAAACAAGCTGCTGTTGATGATAATCAAGATTTAATCCAAGCAGTCAATAAAATATTTAATTTAACTTGAGACCTTTGCATAAATCAAGTGCTGTTTAGAGAATGCAGAAAATAGTGCATTTTTATAGCAAAAATGAGGAAAATGGTAAGTCCTTTGGAGTTTCTCGCTACGCTCGTGATGACGAATTTTTGCTATGAAAAGGTGTGTTTTATAAATTGTGCTTGAATTATGCAAAGGTCTCAACTTAGCTTAGTAAAAATTTATGCAATCAAGAATATTAGGTTTTGATGTTGCCCGAGCATTTGCCATATTTGGGATGGTAATAGTTAATTTTAAAATTGTTATGGGGGCAACGACAGGCAGTGCTTTTTTAATTTGGTTTGCCGGCATTTTTCATGGCAGAGCATCGGCATTGTTTGTGGTTTTAGCAGGTATTGGCATTGCTTTTTTAACAAAAAAAGCCCACTCCTGTCAAGATCTGACTCTGATACTTGCTAAGAGAAAAGCTTTGATAAAACGTGGGTTGCTGTTGATTATCATAGGTTTGGCTTATACTCCAATTTGGCCGGCTGATATTTTACATTTTTACGGTTTTTATTTTTTAATCGCATCATTTTTATTCAATTTAAGTGATAAAAAATTATTAATTTTGACTGCTTTTGTTGCTCTTATGTTTCCGGTTTTATTGATGTTATTTGATTATAATGCCAACTGGGATTGGAGCGCTCTTACCTATCATCAATTATGGACTTTTGATGGACTCGTCAGAAGAATATTTTTTAATGGTTTTCATCCAGTTTTTCCTTGGGTTTCATTTTTGTTGCTTGGCATTTGGTTAGGGCGACAAAACCTATTAGATAAAAATAAACGGAAACAATTATTGAAATATTCTTTGATTATATGGATAACAACGGAATTATTTTTTTGGACTCTTAATTTGTGGTTGAGTTATAATCTTGCCGATAATATAGGTTTGCTTTTGACTACATCAGTTATTCCACCAATGCCACAATATATCATAGCCGCCAGCAGCTTGGCAATTGTTTTAATTATTATCAGTTTAAATGTATCAGAAAAATATTCCAACAATATTGTAGTAAAATATTTTTACCAAACAGGGCAGATGTCTTTGACACTATATGTAGCTCATGTAATTATAGGTATGAGTATTTTGGACTATTTAAATTTGTTAAAAAATCAGACAATTGAACTTGCTTTGTTTAGTGTTTTATCTTTTTGTATTTTTGCTGTAATGTTTAGTGTTGTTTGGTTAAAATATTTTAAGGTCGGACCATTAGAATGGTTTTTTAGAAAAATAATCAACCTTTGAATTATTTGGGCTTATGTTAAAAAACCAAGTTACCATCATAGCAGGCAAACACAAAAGAACAAAAATAACATTTGGCGATTTTGATGGTTTGCGACCGACCGCAGCTAAAACTCGTGAAACTTTGTTTAGTTGGTTACAACACGATATAACAGATAGTGTTTGTTTGGACTTATTTGCAGGCTCGGGAAGTTTAGGGTTTGAGGCCACTTCACGAGGTTGCAAAAAACTCATTATGGTTGAAAAAAATTATCAAATATGTCAGCAACTGAAAAAAAATTCAAATAAAATAAGCGGTGATATAGAAATTATCAACAAAAGTGCAGAGAAATTCGCTACCCACACCACGCAAATATTTGATATTGTATTTTTTGACCCACCTTTTAAGAGCGAACTATATCAAAAATTAAATTGGTTTTTAGAGCATATTCCTCTCAGTCATAATGGCAAGGTTTATGTTGAAATTCCTGTGGATAGAGAATTAGAATTAAATAATAACTGGATAATTAGTCGCAAAAAAATATATTCTATGGTAAAATTTTACCTTTTAACTAAAAAGCACAATGATGAATAAAAATAAAATAATTTATCCTGGCACATTTGATCCTATAACCTACGGGCATAGCAATATAATCAGCCGAGCAGCTAATCTTTTTGATGAGGTTGTTGTCGCCGTGGCAGAAAGTTCCAAAAAACAACCATTTTTTTCATTAGAACAAAGAATTAACTTAGCACAAGAGGTAACAAAAAATATTCCGCAAGTGAGTGTCATAAAATTTGATTGTATGTTGGTGGATTTAGCCCACCAATTAAATGCCAAAATAATCTTACGTGGGTTGCGGGCGGTATCTGATTTTGAATATGAGGTGCAATTATCTGGGATGAATCATCAAATTGCTCCTGACATTGAAACTATTTTTATCTCAGCATCACAAGAGCATGCTTTTGTAAGTTCCTCGTTGGTGCGAGAGATGGCATCTATCGGTGGTGATGTCAGTCAATTTATTGATCCAAAAGTGCAAATTGCATTAAAACAGGAATTATTAAAAAAGAAGTGTTAGAATATTGTTTTTTATTATTTTTATTATTTAGGAGATTAGACTTAAAATGGCTTTATTGATAAATGATGAGTGCATTAACTGTGATGTTTGTGAACCAGAATGCCCTAATGAGGCAATTACGATGGGTGATGAAATATATGAAATCGACCCCAACCTTTGCACCGAATGTGTCGGTCATTTTGATGCCGAACAGTGTATTGAGGTATGTCCGGTTGACTGTATTTTGGTAGACCCGGAACACGAAGAAACCCAGGACGAGTTAATGAAAAAATTTAAAACTCTAACTGGTGAGTAATTAGATTATGAATACCAATTTTCTTGATTTTGAACAACCTATCGCTGAATTAGAAGCAAAAATTGAAGAGCTTCGTTTTTTAGATAGTGATGTCGAGATTGATATTCAAAATGAAATTGAAAACTTAGAACAAAAATCCGCTAAGCGTACCAAATCAATTTTTGCAAACTTAGATGCCTGGCAAATCTCAAAATTATCCCGTCACCCACAACGACCCCACACCAAAGACTACATTGATTTAATATTTACAGATTTTCATCAACTGCATGGGGATCGTAATTTTTCAGATGATGTAGCGATTATAGGTGGATTAGCCAAACTTGATGGCAAACCTGTGATGGTAATAGGTCACCAAAAAGGACGCAATACCAAAGAAAAAATAAAAAATAATTTTGCTATGCCACGTCCTGAAGGTTATAAAAAATCTCTGCGACTGATGGAACTTGCTCAAAAATTTAAACTCCCAATTTTTACTTTTATTGATACTCCGGGGGCATATCCTGGCATAGGAGCCGAAGAACGCAACCAATCCTATGCAATTGCTTATAACTTATATAAAATGTCAGATTTAGCAACTCCAATTATTTGCACTATTATCGGAGAAGGTGGATCAGGAGGTGCTTTGGCAGTAGGTGTTGGTGATGAAATTGTAATGTTACAATATAGCACCTATTCTGTTATATCACCAGAAGGATGCGCATCAATACTGTATAAAAATGCAGATAAAGCATCGGAGGCTGCAAAATCTATGGGAATAACTGCGGATATATTAAAAGAACACAATTTAATTGATACCATCATAGAAGAGCCACTTGGCGGAGCCCATCGTGATTTTCAAAAAACAGCATCATCTTTAAAGAATCATTTAAACAAAATACTGTCTATATTAGAGGCAAAACCCATTAAAAATTTGGTGCAGAACAGATACGATAAACTTATGGCATTTGGTAAATTTGATACTACCACTACTGAAAATTAAAAATCTTGCAAAAT
The DNA here is from genome assembly GCA_003645455.1 of Gammaproteobacteria bacterium. Taxonomy (GTDB): domain Bacteria; phylum Pseudomonadota; class Gammaproteobacteria; order QNFE01; family QNFE01; genus QNFE01. The sequence goes on from QNFE01000002.1 coordinate 29,437, forward strand.
TTATCTTGGCAAAGAATTGAAGTTTTTTTACAGAACTCAGATTTCAATAAATTTTTAATTGCCATAAGTGGTGGGGTTGATTCGTCTGTTTTATTGCATCTGTGCCATACCCTAAAAACTCACAACAAAAAAATTCAATTCAGAGCAGTGCACATTAATCATCAGCTACAACAAAATGCGACCATATGGGACAAACATTGCGAAGATGAGTGCAAAAAACATGACATTTCATTCATCAGTCAAAAAATTACCATCAATACAAACACTAAAAAAAGTCCAGAGGAACAGGCACGGATTCAAAGATACCAAGCTATAAAAAATATTGTTAAAAAAGATGAGCAAGTTTTGTGCGCTCATCATCTTAACGATCAGGTTGAAACTTTTTTTTTAAGGTTGCTACGAGGTTCAGGCAGTGTCGGTTTATCTGGCATAAAACCTCGTATCAATATATTTAATATGTCGCTTGCTCGCCCCTTTTTGAATATATCACAACAACAAATAAACGACTATGCAACAACTCATCAAATAAAATATATTGTGGATGATAGCAATGCTGATATAAAATTTACTCGTAATTATTTAAGATTAAAAGTTATGCCAAGCCTTGATAACATAAACACAGCTTATCTTAACAATATCAACAAAGCCATCAACATAATTGCCGAAAATAATAATTTTATTGATGAAACTCTGTTGCAAAAATATAAAAATATAGATTTTTGCTCTGATAAAATAAATAGTGAGGTTTTAAATCTTGCCCCGAATTTTGAAAAAAAATGGGTAATAAGATATTGGTTATCAAAAAAAATATGTTTTTATCCAAATCAAAAACACACCGAAGAAATAATAACTCAACTTATCAATAGCAATAATGACAATAAAATCGAGATTAAATTAGATGATAATCATAGTTTAAAAACCTATGATAATGTAATATACTTAGTCCAAAAAGATGATGATGATGTTGCTTGTAAAAAAGAAATTGTATGGGTTTTTAAAGAGGGGGATTTAAAAATTAACCAAAATTTAACTCTCACCTTAGAGCAATTAAAACAACAAAATTTTGATTTTTCCAAAACAAAAAATGTTAAAATATCCTATCGTCAAGAAGGGCAAAAGATGCAACTTAATTATAATGGCAGTTATAAAAAATTAAAAAAAATATTTCAAGAATATAAAATCCCACCATGGATGCGAGACGGCATTCCTCTGTTATATCTAAAAAACGAGTTGGTGGCAATTTATGGAGTTGTTTGTCGGTGGGATTATAGAATACAAAAAATATGAATATTTTACTAAGCAATGATGACGGGTTTAATTCTCGTGGCATTCAAACTTTAAAAAATGTCCTATCAAAACAACATGATGTGACAATCTTTGCCCCTGACAGAAACCGCAGTGGAGCTTCTAATTCTTTGAGTTTGGATCGTCCTTTAAAAGTTGATAAGCTATCAAATAATACCTATGCCGTGGATGGCACACCCACAGACTGCGTGCATCTTGCCTTGTGCGGTTTATTAAAAAAACAAATTGATATAGTCATAAGTGGCATCAACCACGGTGCCAATCTGGGCGATGATGTGCACTACTCCGGCACAGTTGCCGCCGCTATGGAGGGCAGATTCTTAGGAGCGCCTGCAATCGCAGTATCTTTGGTAGGAGATAATTTGGATTATATAAAAGATGGGGCAGAAATAATAAATGATTTTATAAAAAATATAAAAAACCTAAAAATGGATAAATACACTTTTTTAAACATAAATATTCCCAACTTGCCAAAAAATAAAATCAAAAAAATAGTTGCCACCAGATGTGGCAATCGCCACCGAGCAAAATCCGCTGTAATCGACAAACTAAACCCACGAGGTGGCGTGTCATATTGGATCGGCTCCGTAGGGGACACTGATGATAATGGCAAAATGACAGATTTTTATGCTATTGAAAATAAATGTGTCTCCATAACTCCGCTTACGATAGATATGAGCGCCCACTCTCAATTAAAAACCTTAGATGAATATATATACACAATCTGAAATAGATGGCATAGGTTTTACCTCTCAAAGATCACGAAATCGTCTGGCGGATAATCTTGCAGATAAAGGAATCTTTAACCAAAAAGTATTAGATGTTATCAAAAAAACTCCCCGTCATCTTTTTATGAATAGTGGATTATCTCAGCAAGCCTATGAAGATCTGGCTGTGCCAATCTCGTGTGGTCAGACTATCTCACAACCTTTTATAGTGGCAAAAATGACCGAGCAATTATTGCACACCAAGAATCTCAACAAAGTTTTAGAAATCGGCACAGGTTCTGGTTATCAAGCTGCAATCCTATCCGCTTTAATCCCAGAGGTTATAACAATTGAGCGAATAAAAACTCTGCACCAAAAAGCTGTTGATAATTTTTATGCTTTGCAAATAAAAAATATCACTGCTATTTTATCAGACGGTGATGAAAATATAGAAAAACATGCCCCATTTGATGGTATAATGATAACCGCAGCAATTAACAAAATCCCTCAACATTTTACTGATTTATTACCAGATGGTGGCACAATTATCGCACCCATAGGGGAGACAAATAAACCTCAACACCTAACACTTTTCACGAAATATAATGACACCCTAAGCGAACAAATTCTTTTAAGAGTGCAATTTGTCCCATTTTTGCAGGGAATTGCATGAAACTATAATTTTTTATAAATATTTTTTACTATGATAAAAACTATAACAAACTTTTTTATATTATCTTTTATTTTTGCATTGACAACGAATCCAATATATGCAAAAAAGACAACAAAACCTAAGGACAATAAGTCTTATGCAATTAGTTATTCTTGTTTTCAAAAAGCTAATCCAAAAATTAATGATTTGGATCGTCTTGAATATAGCATAAGTGAAGGATATAAAAATTATCTAATTTACACTGGACGAAGTAATAAAAAGCTTATTCCAATTCACAAATGCCTATCGCAAATAATTCTTGCCAAACTCAATAACGATAAAACCCAAGATTTTAGCATTAAATCTTATGGAATGGACGACGGCAAGGAATATAAATTTGCAGGTTTATATAACACCAAAGCAATTGATCTTACAGTTTTTTATAAAAATAAAGCAATATCTGGCATAGGAGTTAAATTTGTTACCTCAAACTACAAACAAAATTCTGGTAATTATTTTGAGAATATGTTGGGCGAGACTATCAATGTAAAAGCCAAATCTTTGTTGTATGGACAATTTTTATTATTTAAACATAAAATCCCCTATTGGAGTAAAAAAGAAAAAACTTTTAAAAAAATAGAGCAATTGAATGATAAAAATTTAAAAAAATATGTTTTATTGGATGCAGCTAATACAAAGCAAAATTATAAACCAGATTTTTTATTCATAGGTTTTGTTGAAACAGGAGATGAAGAAGATTTTGCCAAAATAACCCAAGCATACAAAAATAAAAAACCTATAACTATAAACAAAAATAATTTTCATCAAAAATTAGCCGATAAAGTGGCTGTAAAATTTATTAAAACTACTGATGCAAATGCTTATAATTATAATTTAGATACTATTACTTTTTTAAAAAAAGCAAATGATTTCAATCGTTTTATTGCAAATTTTGTCAAACAAACAAAAGCAAAAGCCTATAATAAAAAATTTTAAATTTATAAAGAGACCTTTGCATAATTCAAGCACAATTTATAACAACAATAAAATGCGCCTATTTTATCAAAAAATTCGTCAAATAACAGGCTATTTTCCTCTTTTTTTAATAAAATATGCACTATTTTCTTATTATTCTAAACAGCACTTGAATTATGCAAAGGTCTCATAAAATATAATGGAGCCTTTTAAAAATATTTATAACGATAAGTTTTTTGCTGAATTTATGCAGGTTTTATCCGTTGTGATAGATGATTTTAATTCTGATTTATTTATGGAGCAGGTTTGTGATAAAAACTGGCAACAGCGAGAGTTAAAAGATAGGATGAAACATATTTGTTTTATTTTGCATCATCATCTGAGCTCTGATTTCCCCCAAGCGGTCCAAATTATTTTAAAAATTGTCAATCTTTTAAAAACAGCAGAAAATGATTTAAGGTTGGAGTATATGTTTTTACCAGATTATATTGAAACCTATGGGTTAGATGATTATAAAATCTCAATGCAGGCTTTGGAACAGATTACCAAATTTACCAGTTGCGAGTTTGCTATCCGTCCTTTTATCATTAAAGACTCACAAAAAACTATGCAACAAATGTTGTTGTGGTCACAAAACAACAATGAATCTGTGCGAAGACTTGCCTCTGAGGGTTGTCGTCCGAGGTTACCCTGGGCTTGTTCTTTACCAGAATTTAAAAAAAATCCTATGCTGATTTTGCCGATTTTAGAGAACTTAAAAGCCGACAAATCTTTATTTGTCAGAAAAAGTATCGCTAATAATCTCAACGATATAGCAAAAGATAATCCAGATATTGTCATAAATATTATCAAAAAATGGCAGGGGATAAATTCAGATACTAACTGGTTGATAAAGCATGCCGCTCGCACCCTCTTAAAAAAGGGCGATAAAGAGGTTATGAAAATTTTCGGTTTAGAGCCAAGTCATAAAATTAAAATTGATAATTTTTTAATTGTTAATTCAAAAATTAAAATCGGCAATTATTTAGAATTTTCTTTTAATCTGTATAATCAAAAATCTCAAAAAACAAAAATTAGGTTGGAGTATGTGATTTATTATCAAAAGGCAAATGGGACTTTAACAAAAAAAGTTTATAAAATTAGCGAGAAAGATTATAGTAAAAATTCCATAACAAAAATTATCCGCAGGCAGTCTTTCAAAGTTATAAGCACTCGCAAATTTCATCAAGGATTACACAAAATCGCAGTTATAATCAATGGTCGAGAATATCAAAAATATGATTTTATCTTATTAACTGCTGATGAAAGAGACTCAAAAAAACTCCGTCATTGCGAGGCGGACAAAAAAATGATGTAATATCAAGCGTTTAAATCGCCGCGGCAATCTCGCTGTGTATGCACCAAACCTGTGACAAAATAAGATTAAAGGCAAAGTATACGGATAATAACACGAGATATGGCAATTTTTTGTGTTTTGCATCGCTTTATCTGTCCGCCTCGTTATGACGGATAATAACAAGAGACTGCCGCACTTCGCTACGCTCGTTCGCAGTGACGACCATTGTTTTTTTATGTTTTTCCCAACAACTCTTGACGTTGATACTTTTTCAATAAATCTTTTTTGATTTTTTTTAAATTACGAACCGGAGATATAATGCCCCATATCATCAAAGCAAAACTTATGGCAAAGCTACTCCAAACATAAGCACCATAACCGCCCATTGCCATAAATTCCATTATCTCATCATAACTTATCATGATTGTTTTTTGACCATATCTTTGACCCAAGAGGTTGTGCTCTCGCTGATTAAAATCTGATTTTTTGCATTATGCAAGAGATTGATTATGTAATAAAACTTAAAAGCTACCGCCATCACCAGCAACGGAATTAACATATCAATATGGATTGATGGTTTGTCAAATTTTGTCACAGTCGGTCCTTGATGTAGAGTGTTCCACCACTCAACCGAGTAATGAATAATAGGAATATTAACAACACCAACCAGCACTAAAATTGACACGGCTTTAATGGCAATTTTTTTATCCTCAATGGCATTATAAAGTGCTAAAACTCCGATATATAAAAATAATAAAATTAACTCCGAGGTTAATCTTGCATCCCACACCCACCAAGCACCCCACATAGGTTTGCCCCAGATTGAACCTGTCACCAAAGCGATTGTTGTAAAAATCGCACCAACCGCAACACTTGATATTAACATAATTTGTGCCATTTTCATCCGCCAAATAAGCACAACCACGGCACAACTTGCCATCACCATATAGACAAACATACTCATCCAAGCTGCCGGCACATGGACATATATAATCCGAAAACTATTGCCCTGTTGATAATCCGCAGGAGCAGTAATCAGCGCTCCATACATACCATACAACAATAATCCAAAAAATATGATATATAAATATGGTAAGATTTTATTGATAAAATTATAAAAATATGGCGGTGAACCAAATTTATGTAAAAATTTAAACATTTTTATTTTTAATTAAAAAGTGGCTATTATCTAATATTTTGCAAAAAAAATCCATTATAAATTTAGTTTATGAAAAATAACAGCCTCATTTATTGCCTTGACCAAAGTTTTAATTTGTGCTGGACTATGTTCGGCGGTAAGTGTTATTCGCAAACGAGCAAAGTTTTTTGGAACTGTAGGAGGACGAATAGCACCGACAATTATTCCGTTATTTTTTAAATAGGAGGATATATCAATTGTTTTTTGGTTATCGCCTATAATTATAGGTTGGATGGCAGTATTTGATTTTGTTAATTTTATATTGAACGAGGATGCAAGTTTTTTAAAATAATGGATGGATTCAGATAATTTTTCAACTCGCCAATTCTCTTTTTGCATAACATCCAAAGCCTTGTCTGCTGCCCTTATAACCGCAACAGGCAGAGCGGTTGTATAGATATGTTGAGGAGCAAACTGTAATAGAGTATCACAAACAAGATCAGATCCTGCAACATATGCACCATAACAACCCAATGCCTTGCCAAGAGTTGCCATATAAATTACATTACTATTATCATTGTAATCATCAGCCACTTGCAAGCCGTTATCACCTAAAACTCCAAAACCGTGGGCATCATCAATAATTAAATCCAGATCATTTTCTGTGGCAATATTAGATAATCTTTGCAAAGGAGCAAAATCGCCTCCCATACTAAAAATACTTTCACTCATAATAGCGCCACCTCCATCGCGAACTTTTATTTTTGACAATAAATGAGCGGCATCAAGATGAGCATAACGAACCAAGGTAGCATCAGATGCCAAGCCACCGAGAATAGCCGAGCTGTGGTTTAGTTTATCTTGATAAATAAAATTAGTTTTTTTGTAGAGAGTTGTGTTTATTGCCATATTTGCCATAAAACCATTAGCAAATATTAGGGCTCGTGGTTTGTTGCTTATCTGAGCTAATTTTTGTTCTAAATCATGGTGGGCGACAGTGTGGCCTGTGACCATATCAGATGAGCAGGCAGAAACACCGAATTTATCAACGGCATTTTTCATAGCCATCATAACATCAGGATGATTAGCAAGACCAAGATAATTGTTTGATGAAAAATTTAAGTAGGATTTTTTATCATTATTATCAAGAATAATTTGTGTAGCCTGCGGACTTGATAATTTTAATCTATGACGAGTAAGATTGTTTTTTTCTCTTGTTTGTAGGGCATCATATCTTATTTTATTTATTTTTCTCATCTAATATTTCCAGTAATTGCTCGGTAGGCACATACCCACGAACAAGATCGCCATCTGGTAATATTATCATAGGAGTGCCTGTCAACCCCATATCCCCTGCGACTTTCACATGTTGCTTAATTGGATTCGGACAGGTTTTATCAGTTATTTTATCACCATTTTTAGCATCAGTTAAGGCTTTTTGTGGGTCATCAGCACACCAGGCACTTTGCATAATTTTTGATGACTGTGAGTCAATTCCTGCTCGTGGGAACAACATATAACGGACACTTATCCCCTTTTTATTAAGAGCTGGCACCTGTTGATGAAACTTTTGACAATAGGGGCAGGATGTATCTGTGACGACTGTAATGGTTTTTTTAATTTTATCGGAGGCAGGAGGAGCATAGGTCAAAAAGTCTTTCTCTTTTATGTGATTTAAGCTCTCTAATCTATACGGCATAAGAGATTCATCAGTAAGACTTTTATTGTCATCAGTTTGATAAAGCTGGCTTCTGAAAAAATAGTGTTTAGCATCGGCAGTAAAGTATAAAATTTTGCCCTCGATTAAAACCTCATAAATATTAGGAATTGGAGATTTTTTGATGTTTTGTGACATTTTTGCCAAATCTGGTGAGACTTTTATCAAGCTTTTTTTAAAGTTATCTATGTCTGCTGCAAAAGATAAACTGCCTAACAAAAAAGATAATATAAGGACTGTGGCATTAAGAATTTTCATAATATTTATTCATAGTTAAAAAGATTAAGACACTGTATTATACAAAAAGTTTAAAAAAAAAGTTTTAATTTGTTAAAATGATTGACTTTCATAGGCTAAATTCATAAACCAAAAATGATTTTTAAAAAAGTTGCTCTGTTTAGCAAAAAACAAAATGACAAACTATTGTCAATAGCACTAACAAACATTGTTGATTTTTTGCAAACAAAAAAAATACAAATATGTTTTGTCGGCTCTGCTGCTGACATTATGCAACAAGATTCCTGCTCCATTGATGTCATAAATTGTAACTGTGATTTAATTATCTCTCTTGGAGGTGATGGAACTTTGTTGAGTGCATCCCGTAATTTTGCCTCTTTGAATATCCCAATTGTAGGAGTTAATCTTGGTCGTTTAGGGTTTTTGGTAGATGTTCCTTACGATGATAAGTTCATCCAATTAGATAAAATCCTCCAAGGAGAATATCAAAGCGAGAGCAGACTTATGTTAAATGCCACCATCCAAAGAAACAAAAAAATAGTTTTTTCAGCAACGGCATTAAATGATATAGTTTTAAGAATTAAGGATGCCGTAAAAATGATTGAATTTCAAACCTACATCAATGATAATTTTGTCAACAATCAAAGAGCAGATGGTTTAATAATAAATACTCCATCAGGCTCCACTGCCTATGCTTTGTCAAATGGCGGATCAATATTATCGTCAGGAATTAATGCCTTGCAAATATTGCCAATTTGCCCACACACACTTAGCAGTCGTCCAATTGTAATAAATGCACAAGACAAAATAAAAGTAATTTATAGCAAAAATAATAAATTTAACTCCCATGTAGTTTATGATGGTTACCAAAGCTTTAATCTTGTTCCAGGAGATGAAATTCATATTCAAAAGTCAAATGATGATGCTACCCTAATCCATCCTGTAGAACATGATATGTATTATATTTTAAGAGAAAAACTAAATTGGGGATAAATTTAATTCATCAATTTTTTTTATAATAATGTAACATGAGACCTTTGCATAATTCAAGTGCTGTTTAGAGAGGACAGAAAATAGTGCATTTTTATAGCAAAAATGAGGAATATGGTAATTCCCTTTGACGAATTTTTGCTATGAGCATATGCAATCTATTTGTTTTATAAATTGTGCTTGAATTATGCAAAAGTCTCAACATGAGGATTTGGTTTGTTGCAAACAAAAACTCTCAGATGGGTGGATTGCTTGCAATATTATAATAGTATTTTTTAAAGGATAAAAAAATGATTTTAGATGTCACATCCGAAACCCTATCAGGGGAAAATTTGCAATCTTTGCAATTACACAGGCTACAAGAGACTATCAAAAGAGTTTATCATACCGTTAAACACTATAAAGACGCAATGGATGAGTTAGGAATTAAACCTGCTCATGTTAAAAAATTGTCAGATGTATCTTTGTTGCCTTTTACCAAAAAAGAACATCTTAGACATAATTATCCGTTTGGAATGTTTGCAGTTCCTACCGACCAAATTGTGCGAGTGCATGCCAGCTCTGGCACAACTGGCAAACCAACTGTCGTGGGATATACCAAAGCTGATATAAAAACCTGGGCTCATCTTATGGCACGCACTTTTGCCGCCGCAGGTGTGCGAGCAGGAGACAGAGTGCATAATGCTTATGGTTATGGATTATTCACAGGGGGACTAGGCTTTCATTATGGGGCAGAAGAATTAGGGGCGATGGTAACACCTGTATCAGGTGGGCAAACTCAAAAACAAATAATGTTAATCAAAGATTTTGAACCAGATACATTATGTTGCACGCCATCTTATGCTTTGAATTTGTTGGAAGCCTCTGAAAATATGGGTTTTGATATTAAAAAATCATCATTAAAAAGAGGTTTGTTTGGGGCGGAACCTTGGAGCGAGGAGATGCGTTATCAGATTGAATCAAGTTTAGGCATTGATGCTATTGATGTTTATGGTTTATCCGAGATTATAGGTCCTGGGGTAGCATCGGAGTGCATTGAAGCCAAAGACGGCTTGCATGTGTTTGAAGATCATTTTTTGGTAGAATGTGTTGATGTTGATACAGGGGAGGTGTTACCAGCTGGCGAGCAGGGTGAGTTGGTTTTTACCTCGCTTACCAAACAAGCCTTCCCTATTATCCGTTATCGCACTCGTGATATTTCAGTTTTAAATGATGCTCCATGCAAATGTGGCAGAACCCACAAAAGAATGAAAAGAATAACAGGTAGATCTGATGATATGTTGATTATCCGTGGGGTCAATGTATATCCATCGCAGGTGGAATCAATCTTGGTTAAAACAGAAAATTTATCACCATTTTATCAATTAGAAATTTATCGCAAAGGCTCGATGGATAGTTTGGAGGTAAATGTTGAGGGTAGCCCTGTTTTAATATCACAAGGAGATGATGCGATGCAACGGGTAGCCCAAAATATTCAACACAATATCAAAGATTTTATCGGGGTTTCTTGTTCGATAAACATCAAAAAACCAGGGCAAATAGCGCGATCTGCCGGCAAAGCAGTGCGAGTCATTGATCACAGAAAAGAGGATTAAAAATATGAGTGAAGCATTAAATTGCAAAATAGGGCAAAGTTGTTTTGTCTCAGGCAATGAGGCGGTGGCTCGTGCTGTATGGGAGGCAGGGGCAAATGTGGCAGGGGCATATCCTGGCACACCATCCACCGAAATTATAGAATATTTATCCCAATATCCAGATATTTATACCGAGTGGTCAATCAATGAAAAAGTCTCAATGGAGGTGGCAATCGGGGCATCTTTGGCAGGATCGCGCGCGTTTTGTGCGATGAAACATGTCGGAATGAATGTTGCCTCGGATGCTTTTATGACCCAAACTTTGGCAGGGGTTGTCGGCGGATTGGTAATAGCTGTGGCGGACGATGTGGGTTTATCCAGTTCACAAAACGAGCAGGATTCAAGATATTGGGGCAGGTTCGCTCATTTACCAATTTTGGAGCCATCTGATAGTCAAGAGACTTATGAAATGATAAAAAAAGCCTTTGATATATCAGAGCAGTTTGATACCCCGGTTATTGTCCGTCTCACTACTAGAATTTGTCATGTAAAAACTCGTCTTACGATTAAAAACGATAGAATCGAAAAGCCTGCCACAGGATTTGTCAAAGATGTGGCTCGTTGGGTGATGACACCGATTGCCGCAGGCAAAAGACTGCCTCTGATGTTTGCCCGCGATGAAAAATTCAAACAATTCTCTGAAACCACGGAGCTTAACAAAATAGAAAATACTGCCAATAAACAATTAGGTTTTATTGTTTCAGGTTCGGCTTATATGAATGTCAAAGAATTATACGATGAATATCCGATTTTTAAATTAGGGTTTTCATACCCTTTGCCAATTGAAAAAATTAAAAAATTCGCTAAACTCGTTGATAAATTAATTGTCGCAGAAGAGGTGGAAGACTTAGTTGAAACTGAGTTAAAAGCTGCCGGCATAAAGAATATTTACGGCAAGGATATTTTACCCAAGATGGGTGAGTTAAATGCGACAGCCTTAAAACCTGCTATCAATAAATTACTTGGCAAAAAAGATAAACTCGCCGATATAAAAATAAATCAAGTTTTTCCAAGACCTCCTACGATGTGTGTCGCCTGTCCGCATTTAGGGCCTTATTTTGCACTGGCACATATGAAAAATATAAATATCACAGGAGATATAGGTTGTTATACTTTAGGAGCAGGCGACCCATGGCAAGCGATGGATACTTGTGTTTCAATGGGTGCATCGATGGGTGTGGCGTTGGGGATGGATAAAGGCCGTGGTAAGATGGATGAAAAAAAGGCTGTCGTGGCAGTTATCGGAGATTCCACTTTTTTACATATGGGAATGCAAGGATTATTAGATATTACCTACAACAAAGGCAATGTGACAGTTTTATTATTAGATAATCGTGCCGTGGGTATGACAGGTGGACAGACAAATCCTGGCATGGGTAAGGATTTACATAATGAGGACACCATAAGAGTTGATTTTGTCAAACTCTGCGAAGCATTGGGGGTTAAAAAACAAAGAATAAGAAAAATAAATCCATATGAATTGCCAACTGTAATGAAGGTTTTACGAGAGGAGACAAAAATCCACGAGCCGTCGGTTATTATCACCGACCAACCTTGTGTTTTGGTGGATGCTTATGATGCATTAGAACCCTTGACAGTAATTGATGAGGATTGCACAGGATGTGGCAATTGCTTGGATACTGGTTGCCCGGCTATTTTTGTCACTCGCCGTGAAACCGTCACAAAACCCACTGGCAAACAAAAAGAATTAGCTTTTGTGCGAATTGATGAGGCAATTTGCACCGGTTGTAAATTATGCACCAAACCATGTGCCCCTGATTGCATTGTGCCAGTTGAATAAATAAAAAAGGAGATTCACGGAATATGGAAACCACAGAAATTTTAGAAATAATAGCAAGAGGTGAAGATGGTAGACACCAATTTAAAGCTAATGTAACCAACTCAACTTCTCTATCACAAGAAATGGTAGCTTTCAGCAACTCTGTTGGTGGCATGATAATAATTGGAGTGTCTGATGATGGTTCTATATCTGGCTTGAAACGTGAAGATATTGGTAAATTAAGTAATATTGTTTCAAATGCAGCTTCGCAACAGGTCAAACCTCCAATCAATCCAATTACTGAGAATTTTTTCATAAAAAATGGATTTATTATGGTTGTGCATATTTTACCTGGAATTTCAAAACCATATATGGATAAAGATGGTGTTGTTTGGGTTAAAAGTGGTCCAGACAAACGAAAAGCTACCTCAAGAGAAGAAATTCAGAGAATGTATCAAGATGCAGGTTTGATTCATGGAGATGAAATTCCTGTTTCGGAAATGACAATTAATGATATTGATGAAAAATTATTTGCCAAGTTTTATGAAAAAGAATATGAGGAAAAAATAAACGAGCAAGAATTGCCACTGAAGCAGCTTTTTGATAACCTCAATTTAAGTAAAAACGGCATAATTAATGTTGCAGGATTGCTTCTTTTTGGAAAAAATAATAAATATCGCTTGCCTGCTTTTGTTGTAAAATGTGTAACTTATCCGAGCTTTGAGATTGACGAAGATAGTTATTTGGATAGTCAAGATATTTCAGGAGCAATCAAAAGTGTTTTTGATGACACAATGGGATTTGTTTTACGAAATATAAAAAGAGTGCAAAAAGATAAAAATGTTAATTCATTAGGAGAGTTAGAAATCCCTAAAATTGTTTTTGAAGAGTTGATTGTTAATGCCTTAATTCATAGAGATTATTTTATTTCAGCTCCAATAAGAATTTTTATTTTCAGCAATAGAATTGAAATCATAAGTCCTGGAAGTTTATCAAACAATCTGACAATTGAAAATATAAAAAGTGGCAACTCAAATATCAGAAATCCAATTTTGGCGACATTTGCTACCAAACTATTGCCTTATAGAGGGTTAGGTAATGGTGTTCGCCGGGCATTAAAAGCTTATGAGAATATTCAATTTTTTCAGGATAAACAAGCCATGCTTTTTACAGCTGTTATATCCTACAAACAATGAAATTATAAAAATGATAGAGTTTAATTAAAAAGGACAAGATATTTTAAGCATTAATGACAACAATGATTTTTTAAAATATATAGTTGATAGATTGCAAAGAGACAACTATAGAGGCATCCATATATCTCAACATAAAACAACAATCAAAAATATTTATGAATTTGACAAATAAATGAAAAATCCTATTTTTACAATTATTGCAGGAGTTAATGGTTCAGGAAAAACCACTTTTGCAGAAGATTATTTTAAAGGCTCTGATACTATTTTTATCAATGCGGATTTAATTGCCACCGGTTTATCAACCAATAATTCGGATATATCACAATTTAGAGCTGGCAAAATAATGTTAAGACAAATCGGGAACTCCATTGAGAGAAAAAATAGTTTTGCGATTGAAACTACACTTGCGAGCAAAAATTATTTAAAAATCATAAAAAAATTAAAAAATGATAATTGGCAGGTTCAAATGTTATATTTATACTTGCCAAGTGTCCACCTCTCAGCTCAAAGGGTTGCCGAGAGAGTTTTAAATGGAGGACATAATATAAATATTGTTGATATAAAAAGAAGATATGCCAGAAGCATTGACAATCTCATCAATGATTATTTTGCTGTTGTTGAAAACATTATTTGTTTTGATAACACAAATAATCGTAGTTTAGTTTTTAGCAAAACACAAGATAAAATAAACATAGGTGATCAAAAATTATACAATAAAATCTTGGAGTATAAAAATGTTAGATGAAAAAGAAGTTTTAAAATCTTTTGACAAAAGTGTCAGTAAAGCCCTTGCTATTAAAAAAGCACTGGGGCATTATGCTGTGATATGGGATTATGAAAAAAATAAGGTTGTGCGAATTGAGGCGGATGATTTGCCAGAATATCAATACAAAAATGATAAATCATAAATTTAATTTTATTAGAATATTAGTTATGGGTTATGCACCAAAACTTCGTGTATCATATTGTGTTGTGCTTGTAAGTTAAATTATGGCTATATTTCAAAAATCAGTTGTCAAGACTTATCTTAAAAAACAACAAGAGCAAAATCAGGCCTTGTTAGATAAGGCATATCAAAATTATAAATTAAATTATAACCTGCAAAAACAAGCAACGATAAAAAATATGAAAGAGGAAGAATATCAAGATGGATTTTTAAATGATATCTTTGTCAATGTTTTAGGATATACTTTAAAACCCAATCAAAACTATAATTTAGAGCGAGAGTATAAAAACCAAAACGATAACAAAAAATGCGATGGGGCAATTATCAAAGAGCAAAAAGCTATCGCTATTATTGAACTTAAGTCCACCAAAACAATTGATTTAACGAATGTTACCGCCCAAGCTTTTAATTATAAAAACAATCAAGCTGGTTGCAAATATGTCATAACAAGTAATTTTCGCAAACTAAGATTTTATATTGATTATGCTGGCGAATATGAAGAATTTGATCTGTTTAATTTAACAGCGAATGATTTTGCTTTTTTTTATTTAATCCTACACAAAGATAATATTTTTGCCGATTTACCACAAAAATTAAAAGACGACACCAAATTTCACGAAAAAGAAATATCAGACAAACTTTATCAAGACTATTCAGGTTTTAAAAACAAAATATTTGACAACCTGCAAGCCAACAACAAAGATATTGATAAACTAACCCTCTTTAAAAAATCACAAAAACTTCTTGATAGATTATTGTTTATTTTCTTTGCCGAGGATAGTGGGCTTCTGCCTGAAAATTTAATAAGAACTATAATTGAGAGATATGGAAATTTAAAAAAATTAGATGCTTATAAACCACTATATGATATTTTTAAACAATATTTTGTTTATCTAAATCTCGGAGATGAGAATTATCAAATCCCTGCCTATAATGGTGGCTTGTTTGCCCCAGATGAATTATTAGACAACTTAAAAATTGATGATGAAATTTTAAAACAAGATAGTTTAAAAATCACAGAATATGATTTTAGCTCTGATGTAGATGTCAATATTTTGGGACATATTTTCGAACACTCTCTCACCGAGATCGAAAAAATGGAGCAGAATATAACAAGGGGGCATGCCCCCTTGCCAAATACGGTTTCAAAACGCAAAAAAGATGGGGTTTTTTACACCCCTAAATACATAACTCAATATATCACAGATAATACCATAGGTTTGTTATGCACTGATAAAAAAGAACAGATGCAAATAAGTGATATTGAATTTGATGGTAGCCATACAGCAAAAAAGGGTTTAAATGCCAAGGGCAAAAAACTATATAACAAATTGGATGATTACAAAAAATGGCTATTTAATTTAAAAATATTAGACCCTGCCTGTGGATCAGGGGCATTTTTAAACCAAGCCTTGCAGTTTTTAATCACCGAGCATCAGAAAATTGATGATTTAATAATTGAGCTTACCGATGATAGACTAAATTTACAAAATACTGACAAAGAAATTTTAGAAAATAATTTATATGGTGTTGATATAAATGAGGAGAGTGTCGAGATAGCAAAGTTATCTTTGTGGCTTAGAACCGCTAAAAAAGGACGCAAATTATCAAACCTCAATGATAATATTAAATGTGGCAATTCACTTATTGATAAAGAAGGTTTAGGTTACAAAAATATCTTTAAATGGGAAGAAGAATTTCCTATCATTATGCAGTCAGGTGGTTTTGATGTAGTTATAGGAAACCCACCTTATGGAGCAAAATTAAGCAAAAAAACCCAAAAATATTTGCACGAAAAATATATAAAAGGTGGTGGTGAGTCAGTTATTTCATTTTTAAAATTATCGGATATATTATTAAATAACAAAGGAATACAAGGTTTTATTATTCCAAAATCATTTATTTTTTCTTCAAACTATAAGTCAATCAGAGAATTTTTGAAAGACAATATTTTTGAAATAGTTGATTGTAAAAAAGTTTGGAAAGAGGTAAAATTAGAGCAAGTAATTATATCTTATAGAAAAAATAAAAAAACAGAGTTTTATTACACTTCCGTTCTTGAATTAGAAGAGGTAAAAAAAGTAGGAAAAATAACAAAAAATACTTTTGAGACTTATGGATTCTTTTTAAATAACGTGAATAATGAAGAATTAAATATTGCAAATAAATTGACAAAAAATAATTTATTTTTAGATGATATTTCAATAAATAGTCGTGGTGGCATTTTTCAAAAACATATAAAAAATGAAGGTGATTTTGAAGTTCTCGGCGGAGCAGAAATTCAGCGATATGAAATTGTAGGAATAAAAGGAAAAATTAAAAATGAAATTATTAAAAATGAAAAAAAAGCCACCATAAAAGGAAATTCTGTCTTGGTGCAAAATATTGTGGCACACATTGAAAAGCCGAAGCCTCATATCAAAATAACTGCTTGTGTGCCTAATAATTTTGATTATAAAATCGTAGACACAATCAATCAAATTACTGTAAATAAGAATTTTTCAAATAAATTTATCTGGATAGTTTTAAATTCTAAATTAATAAATTGGTATTCTTATAGATTTATTTTTGCAAAAGCCATAAGAACAATGCACTTCGACAGTCCCGTTACTTCAAGACTGCCTGTTAAAAAAATTTCCATAAAAGCCCAACAACCATTCATAAAAAAAGCAGATAAAATGCTGGTTTTAAATCAAGAAATGCAAGAAAAATCAAGCAAATTTATCAAAAGAATCGTGGCAAATTTTGCCATAGATAAATTAACGAACAAACTGAAAACATTTTATGATTATGATTTTAAAACTTTTATTGACGAGTTAAAAAAGAAAAAAATTATTTTAAAGTTAGATGAACAAGATGAATGGGAGGACTATTTTGATAACTACAAAAATCAGATAAATGCCCTGCAAAACCAAATCAGCCAAACTGATGATGAAATAGATAAACTTGTTTATAATCTGTATAATCTTACCGAGGATGAGATAAAAATTGTGGAAAATACATAACAACCATAACATCAATGCAAAATAATAATGAGGATTTAAAAAACTATGGATAATTATATTACAACTGCTTGTCAGGTTATAAATAAAGAGGCAGAAGCATTAAAAAACCTATCAGCATCTCTTGATGAGAATTTTACGATCGCTTGTGATGTTATTCTAAAAACCACGAATCGAGTTATTGTGATGGGCATCGGCAAATCAGGACATATTGCTAACAAAATTGCCAGCACTATGGCAAGCACAGGCACACCTGCATTTTTTATTCACCCTACCGAAGCGGGACACGGTGATTTAGGGATGATTAAAAAAGATGATGTTTTGTTGTTAATATCAAACTCAGGTGAGACTGCTGAGATTTTAGAGCTAATCCCTGCTTTGAAAAAATTAGGCTGCAAAATGATAAGCATTACCAAAAATAAAACATCAACATTGGCAAAGAATTCTAACTGTTCTTTGATTGTCGCTGTCAAAGATGAGGCTTGCCCTTTAAATCTTGCTCCGACATCAAGCACAACAGCAACTTTGGCGCTCGGAGATGCTCTCGCTGTGGCTTTATTAGAGAAAAAAAGATTTAATGCTGATGATTTTGCTCTGTCACACCCCGCAGGCTCATTGGGTAAAAAATTACTCTTAAAAGTATCTGATATTATGCATATTCAAGATGAGATTCCAAAGGTGGATAAAAATGTAACTATTTCAGATGCAATTTTACAAATGAGCGCTAAATCATTAGGTTTTACCGCCATAATTGACGAACAAAACAAAATTATAGGAATTTTTACAGACGGTGATTTAAGGCGAGTATTAAACCAAGACATAGATATAAAAACTTATAAAATAGCCGATATTCTGTCAAAGAGTTGCACGACTATAACATCAGATAAATTAGCAGTTGATGCTCTGCAACTGATGGAACAAAAATCTATCAATGGTTTGCTGGTAGCGGACAATAAAAATAAACTTATCGGTGCTTTGAATATGCACGATATTTTAAAAGCTGGAATATAATGAGATCTTTGCATAAATCAAGCACAATTTATAAAACACATAAAATGCACCTTTTCACAGCAAAAATTCGTCAAAGGGAATTACCATATTCCTCATTTTTGCTATGAAAAGGCACTATTTTTTGTATTCTCTAAACAGCACTTAATTTATGCAAAGGTCTCAAGCAATGAAAATAGATAAAAATTATCATAAAATAAAAAAAATAAAATGCCTGTTGTTAGATGTTGATGGAGTCTTAACTGATTCAAAATTATATCTGGATAATAATGGTGTTGAGTCCAAAACTTTTAATTCCAAAGATGGTTTAGGACTTCGGATGTTACAAGATAGTGGGATTGAAGTAGGAGTCATTACCGCAAGGAATTCAAAAATTGTGCAACATAGGGCAGATGAATTGGGTTTTAAATATGTTTATCAAGACCGCAAACAAAAACTACCTGCCTTTGAAGAGTTTCTATCTGATTCTGGTTTAAAACCAGATGAGATAACTTATGTCGGTGATGATTTGATTGATTTACCGATTTTATCAAGAGTGGGTTTTGCTGTTGCCGTAGCAGATAGCCATAAAATTGTCCTCAAAATGGCAGATTACATCACAACTTTAAATGGCGGTTGTGGGGCAGTGCGCGAGGTGTGTGAAAAAATTATGCTAACTCAAAATACTTTTGCCGAACAACTATCAAAATTTAACCTATGAGAGATGACACCCAGATTATAAAAAGCCTGCCCCTTATTCAACAAGGCAAGGTGCGAGATATTTATCAAATTGATGATGATAATTTATTGATGATAACCTCTGATAGAATCTCCGCTTTTGATGTTGTCCTGCCAACACCACTACCTAATAAAGGCAGGATTTTAACTTCTATTGCAAAATTTTGGATGAATAAATTCGCTGATATTGTCCCAAACCATTTAAATCCAAGCTTATCATTAAAAAAAATATTAACCGACAAAAAAGAATATGAATATGCCAATGGTCGGGCAATGATAGTTAAAAAATTAAAACCTTTAAAGATTGAGGCAATTGTTCGCGGATATATTATAGGCTCAGGCTGGGAAGATTATCAAAAAACAGGAAAAGTCTGCGGGATTGAATTGCAAAAAAATCTAAAATTAGCCCAAAAATTAGAAAAAAATATTTTTACCCCATCAACGAAAGCTGATATCGGCGACCATGATCAAAATATATCTTATCAAAAAGCACAAGAGATAATAGGGGCAGACCTTGCAAAAAAAGTCCGTGATATTTCTTTAAAACTATACCAAAAGGCAGCCGACTATGCCGATAAAAAAGGTATAACAATAGCCGATACGAAGTTTGAATTCGGTGAGGATGAAAATAATAATTTATATCTAATTGATGAGGTTTTAACCCCAGATAGCTCACGATTTTGGGATAAAAATTCTTATCAAATTGGTATATCACCGAAAAGTTTTGACAAACAATTTATCCGTGATTATCTCTTAAAAATAAAATGGAACAAAACCGCTCCTGCCCCTGAATTACCAACAGATATAGTCAAAAAAACCACGGATAAGTATAAAAGTGCATTGGATAAAATAACCGGCACTTGACTTTGTGCAAAAGTTTTAAATCGCTTACCTGTTTATCTTTATGCTTTGATAAAGTGCTTTGTAATATAATTGTTGCATCTTTTTATCAATATCTGTATTTTTAGGTTTCTGTGTCAATATATCATATACGATATGAGGAAGCTCATAGTGTTTACTGCCTGAAATATTTATAGGTGTTGTGCCATCCATCAAGATTGCAACATTTATAAATTTATTATATTTGTATTTAATTGTATTGCTTAATATCGGCGGTATATGGTCGCTGGCAATCAGAATAATTGCATTAGAATCTATTGATAAAATAGATTTTATATACTGCGATAAAGCATAGGTTCTATAATAAAATTGATTACTTATGTTTGTTGTATTGCTGTTCTTATGATTACTAATTTTAATAATATCTGGCCTTTTTTGTTTGTTTCTGTGATAAGGCATATGTCCGTAAATACCTAAAACATAGTTAAAAAGTGGTTGGGAGCCGGTAGATAAATGTTTTTTGATTTTTTTAAGATTAAGTTTAAATAAATCTCCGTCAAATACATATATATCTCCTGTATTTTTATTAAAATTTTTATCATCCTGCAAAAATAAAACCTCATCAAAACCTAAACTTTTATAGGCTACTCTTGAATTAAAATAAGTGGGGGTAGCCCCGATAATTGCCATGCTTTTGTAATTATTTTTATTAAGATTATCAATAAAAGATTTAATTAATCCACCTTTCATCACATTAAACTCAATTGATTGAATTTTTGATAATGCTTTGATTCCTGTTAAAATTTCAAACTCAGCTTGTGCCGTATCACCGCCATATACAGGAGATATTACTTGCGAAAATTCTTTATTTATAAGGTATGGATATAACTTTGGATTTAGCGGATTTTTATTAAATTTTATATCAGTTAAATAATTAGGATTGATAAAACTCTCCATAACAACAAAATATATATTTCTATTTTTTTTGATTGGGTTTTTGTAGAGGGCATCAATAATATTGATTTTATTATTTTGTTGGTTTTGCAGTTTTGATAGATTTGTTTTCTCTAATAATGATAACTGAACAAAACTAAATAACCTGCCATTTTTTATTATGGTTGCTTTATCTGCATGAGGGGCAATTATAAATATTTGATCTAATTTTTTATATCCAAAATCAGTTCTAATTATCAATACAAAAACAATTAAAGATAAGAATCTTACAAGGATTGAAACATAAAAATATTTTAAATTATCAGCTTTTTTAAATTTTAACAATAAAAACAATATCAATGACAATAAAATTAAGATTGATACAATGATGATAAAAAACAATAGTGGAGAAAAATTTAAAATACCATTTATATTGTTAAAATCAGATATTCTTGGCGATCTTGATAAAAAATTATAAAAAATTTCAACAGATAGGTATAAAAATAGGGTGGGAATAATGGGGATTATATATTTGATATATTTGTTTGTTATTTTATGAAAATATAATAAACTTATCAAATACAGACTAAAAGGTAATTCAAAAACATATACTGCAAAAGTTGAGCCTGTTTTTAAATCACTCCAAAATTGAGAAATTCCATTATAAAACAACAAAACTAACGACACGAACAATAAAAATTTTAAGTAGCCATTAAATACTTTTAAGGGTTTTATTTTTTTTATGTTTTTGTTCTGCATATCAGAATACGATGCCTCATTATTTTAACTGTAAAAATTGTTGGGATATTGCTGTGGCATCAAAACGATTAAACCAGTGTGTTTTTATTTTTATCGGATTTTTGAGTGCATAGTTTATTTTGTCTGCTAAGTCTTGAGGGTTGTTTTTGGCTATCAGTTTTGCCTGCTCTTCTATTAAAATGTCTCTTATTCCACCAGGGCAATCTACTGCCACAACTGGTGTGCCACAAGCCAAGGATTCTACATTAACAAAACCAAAACCCTCATGCACCGAACTTAAAACAAAAAGTTTGGCAGCTCTCATCCAAGGATAGGGATTTTGTTTTTCTCCGACAAAAAAAACTTTTTTATCAATTTTTAACTCTTTGGCAAGTTGCTGTAATTTTTTTAAAGTTGCCCCATTGTCTCTGTCTGCTCCTACAATAATTAACGATTCTTTTATATTAGCAATCTTATAAGCCTCTAATAATAAGGGTTGATTTTTTTGATAGGTTAGTCTGCCAACCTGAACTATATAATCCTTGACTGGAATAGATATTTTTTCTTTTGAAAGCTTAATAATTTTCTCAATGGGACATGGATTTGGGATAATTGTCAATGATTTAGCTTTTAAGCCATATTTTTGGAGTTTTTCTTGCATACTTTTTTTGGTGCCACTTGAATTTGCTACAATATTTTTATTAGAAAATCTTAATTTTGTATAAAATTTATCAAGAAAATTGTGTTGTGGTTTATTAAAAGGCGAGACTATCATAAGATATAACCGCTTATCATTGTAATTCCATACGTGCTCAAAAGAGCCTTGTCCTACCATAATAATTTTATCAAATTTATTATATTTTTGTTCTAATTTTCTTATTTTCCATCTTAACATCAAGCCACCATATGCTCCCGAGAAAACAAAAGATGATTTTGGTAATATTGACCGAAGGATTATTTTGGTAATTATTTGGTATATCAATCCTATCCCAGTCAAAGCAAATATTTTTTCATAATTAAAATAATGTAAATGTAATTTTTTATTTATTGTTAGTTCAATTTTTGGTTTAAAATGCAAGAGGTGGACTTCAATGTTTTGCTCTATCCAAGCATCTACCAGATTTAAGGCATGAATTTCCAAACCTCCCATTTTCAAATTACGAATAATTATTAAAACATTTTTTTTGTTAGGGTTACTTTGTTGTCTTTTCATTTTCTTGTAATTCTAATAATTTAATATATTTCATATAAACATGAAAAACTGTTGTTATTGTAACAGTCGCTCCATCTAAGCCTTGAAAAATGCCACCTTTGAATATATATTTTCGTAAAAAAGCTACTATGGAGTGAATAATTGGAGTTGCTTTGGAGGCTCTAACTCCTTTTTGTTGCATAGCCCAAGCATCTCTGGTGCTAAGAGTGTTTATTCTTTCTATCCAGTTTTGATAACTAAGATAAGTATAATGAATTATATGAGAGTTAAGTTTTTTTACTCTATCCGCTTGCACAAAAGAGTGAGATTTCTTGTCAGAGTATTGGCAGGTTTTCTTGTTATATAAACGGATTACATTATCAGGATAAAAACCCGCAGCTTTTATCCATTTTTTACCAACAAAATTTTTACGAGCAAAAGAGTAAGCATCGTATTCATTTTTTATCAAATCAATATTTTGAATTTCAGCCACCATATCTTGATCTAATCGCTCATCGGCATCAATACTTAAAATCCAGTTATTTTTTGCATATTGAACACCAAACTGTTTTTGCGGACCATCGCCCTGATATTTTTGGACATATACTTTTGCCCCCATAGATTTTGCAATTTTAACCGTATCATCAGTGCTTTTAGAATCTACCACAATAACCTCATCGCATATCTTTACAACCGATTCTATGCAATTTTTTATATTATACTCTTCGTTCAAAGTTATAATTGTAACGGTAATTTTATTCATTTTTATTTTTGTTAAAAAAGATAACACAGGCACTAATTTTCATGGAGACCTTTGCATAAATCAAGTGCGATTTAGAGCAATAGAAAATAGTGCATATTTTATTAAAAAAAGAGGTGCATAGCCTGCTATTTGACGAATTTTTTAATATAATAGGTGCATTTTATTGTTGGTATAAGTTGTGCTTGCTCTATGCAAAGGTCTCTCATCGTTTAAATCTGCATAAAGTGGTAAAAAATTCAAATTATCAATCTGCCCTATATTACCACTATTTAAAACAAAGCCTTGTTTTATTTTTGGATTTTCTTTTAAAAATAGATGCAAACTTTTGAGTTTTCCGGCTGGTCCATTTTTTATTTCAATCGGATATATTTTATTATCTCGGACAATTAGATAATCAACTTCGGCATTAGAGTTTTTTTTATTACGTTGCCAATAAAATAATCTGTTATTCTGTGAGCCGCCGTTTGCCATTAACTCTTGTCCTATATATTGCTCGGCTAATGCTCCACGATAAGTTGCCAATAAATCATTGTTTTGAATAAATTCTGTCGGGTTTATGCCACAAATATGTTGCATCAAACCTATGTCGAGAAAACAAATTTTAAAAGATTTAATGTTTGCTCCTTGCGTTAATGGCAAACCACTTGCACTTGTAGCATAACTTATATTTATCAACATTGCCTTTCTTAAAACTTGTAAAATATTTTTTATTTTATAAGCTGTAATATCTTTTGATATAGTGGTATATTTTATCTCTTGTCCGACAAGTGATGGCAATTTTTCAAAAACAAAAGATAAAGAATCTGTTTGGATGTTTTTTTGATATTTTAAAATATCTTGCAAAAATGATGTGATTAAATTTGAATGGACTTTGACAACATACCTCATTGATTTTGTTATATAGGTTTTTACTGCCTCTGGCATCCCGCCGACTAACATATATTCTTTTAATAATTTTAATAATTTATTGTGAATTAAAACGGGTAATTTTTTGTTATCTTGCAAGTTTGGGCGATATTTTAATAATTTTTTATTTTTGGTGGCTATAAGAAATTCAGCAAAACTCATCGGCAACATATACATAAACTCAACCCTGCCAACTGGATAGGATATTTTGTCTAACTCAAATTCCAAAAGAGAGCCTGCCGCTACGATATGTAATTTTGGCATATCTTCATAAAAATATCGCAAAGCCATCAATGCTCTTGGCGCTAACTGGATTTCATCCAAAAATAATAGGGTTTTGCCGATGATAATATTAGTTTTTGTTTCAATTTCAATTATATCAACGATTTTTTGAGCATCAAAATCTTCTGCAAAAATTTTAATAAAACTGTGGTTTTTTTCAAAGTCAATTTTTATATAGTTTTCAAAATTTTCATTGGCAAACTTTTCAATTATATAAGTTTTGCCAACTTGACGAGCACCACGGACAATCAACGGTTTTCTGTCAGTTGATTTTTGCCATTTTTTTAAACTCTTATCTACAAACCTTCTCATTATTGATACTTATACAAAAAAACAATACTATAACAAACAAGATTGGATTATGCAAATTTATTTTAAAAACACCATTGGAAAATCAAAATAAATTTTTAAAACACTATTGGAAAAATCAAATTTTATAATTTTGATAATAATTCATCAATTTTTTGTGACTTTTCAGGAATATCATCATAAATAAATTCAAGCTCTGGCATAATTCGCAGTTTCATTTTTTTGCTGATATGATATTTTAAAAATCCTTTAGCATGATTTAGGGGTTTAATTATGCTCTCATCTCCTGTTATTTCAGTTACATATATGCGGGCATAGGATAAATCATGAGTTAAGACTAATTCATTGATGGTAATAATTTTGTTGTTGAGGCTTGGGTCTTTCAATTGTGTATTGATAAGCACAGCTAATTCTTGGTGAATTTGATCACCTACCTTTAGGTTACGATTTTTGTTCTCTTGTTGCATTTTTTATTGTATTTTTTGCTGTATTTCTTCTCGGATATAAACCTCAATTTTGTCATCTTTTTTAATTTCATTATAATTTTTAACCCCGATACCACACTCGGTTCCCATCCGCACTTCTTTTACCTCGTCTTTGAAACGTCGTAAGGATTCAACTTCGCCCTCATAGATGACAACATTATCGCGTAACACCCGAATTGGAGCATTAATTTTTATCTTGCCATCAACTACCATACAGCCTGCTATGTCGCCTAATTTCTGTGAGCGGAATACTTCTGATACCTTGGCAGTTCCTATAATCTGCTCTTTAATTTGCGGAGATAATAAACCTGATGCTGCGGCCTTTACCTCATCAATTAGTTCATAAATTATGCTGTAATAGTGTAAATCAAGTTTATTTTCATCAATTAGTTGTTTTGATTGTTTGTCGGCGCGAACATTAAAACCGAAAATTATGGCTTTGGCTGTGATGGCTTGTTGCACATCCGATTTTTTGATGCCACCTATGCCACCGAAAACCTTAACGCTAATTTCATCATTTTTATCTTTGATGATTTCTAATGAATTTTTAATTGCCTCAAACGAGCCGTGAGTGTCGGCTTTTACTAAGATATTTAAAACCTTATCACTTTTTTTGTTGGCAAAAAAATCATCTAATGTTTTTGGCTTGTTGGCAGCTTGTCTCTCTTGCACAAAATCGGCATGTCTTTGGTTGGTAAGCTCTCGTGCCATTCGCTCATTTTTAACGACCATAAACTTATCGCCTGAATTAGGTGGCGAGGAAAAACCTAACATTGAGGCAGGTAGGGCAGGTCCTGCATTATCTAATTGATGATGATTTTCATCAAATAGAGTTCGCACCTTGCCAAATTCCACCCCTGCAACAATAATATCTGATTTTTTAAGTGTGCCATTTTGCACCAACAAAGTTGCCATCACACCACGACCCTTATCAAGGCTGGTTTCAACGACAATTCCTGTGGCGTCTCCTGTTGAAAATGCATGTAATTCCAAAACTTCCGCTTGTAAGATAATGTTATCTAATAAGTCGTCAATACCAGCACCTGTTTTAGCAGATATTTCAACAAAAATATTTTCTCCACCCCAATCTTCTGGAATTACCTCTAACTTACTTAACTCTTGTTTTACTTTTTCAACATTGGCATTTTCTTTGTCTATTTTGTTGATGGCAACTATGATTGGTGCATTGGCAGATTTGGCATGTTCTATCGCCTCAACAGTCTGAGGTTTGACACCATCATCGGCTGCCACTATCAAAATTACAATATCGGTTAAATCAGCACCACGAGATCGCATCGCGCTAAATGCGGCATGTCCTGGGGTATCTAAAAATGTTACCATCCCTTTTTTGGTTTCCACATGATAGGCACCAATATGCTGGGTTATGCCACCTGATTCCGAATCTGATACTTTGGTTTGACGAATATAATCCAATAGTGAAGTTTTGCCGTGATCAACATGCCCCATCACAGTAACAATAGGGGCTCTGGTAATTTTATCGCTATATTTTTTGTTAATTTTTTCTTGAATATCTTTTTCTAATTGGTTGTCGTCTGATTCTTGAGAGGCTGTATGTTTTAAGTCTTCCACTAATAGAGTTGCTGTGTCGCGGTCAATAGCTTGGTTAATCGTGCTCATAACTCCCATTTTCATTAACTGCTTTATAACATCTCCTACTTTGAGTGACATTTGTTGGGCAAGATTAGATATGTCGTTATGGTTGTAAATTTTTATTTTTTTAATCTGAGGTTCAACTGGTTTTTCAAATTCATGTTTTGTTTTGATGCTAACAACTGATTTTTGTTTTTTGTTTTTGTTGTGAAGAGCCATTTTTTCAGGACTTAGATGAAGTTTATCTCTGTTGGCGATAGCCACATCTATTTCATTGCGTTTTTTGCCACCACGGCGACGATTTTTCTTTTTCTTTTTTTTCTGGGTTAGTTCTTTTTCTAGTGATTTTATGTCTTCTTTTTGTTCCAATTTATCTGTTTTTTTAATGACAAGTTGGGGCTCTTCTTTGATGTTATTGTCTGGGTTAATAATTTTTTTATTATCTGTTTTATTTTGTTCGTTTGTGGAAGCAATATTCTTGTTATTTTTGTTATCTTTATTTTGTTGTATTCTTTCTTTTAGTTTTGCATCATTTTCTTTTTTCTTTTGTTCTTTATCTTGTAATTGCTTTTCTTTGAGTTCTTGGAACAGCTTTTGATGTTTTTGTTTGTCTTCTGTGGCTTGCATTTTGGTAGGTTTTTTTATAGGAGCATTTTTGTTTAATATTTTTTTGCCACCTTGCACATTTATAACAACTTTATTTTTAGGAGATTTTTTTGCCGTTAATGTTGTGGTATTGACAAGATTTAATTTTTCTTTCTTTTTGGGAGAATTTGATGAGCTACGATAGAATTTTGCCATCTGCACAAATTCTTCATTAGTCAAACTATCTGCTGCTTTTTTTATGCCAATATCTGCTGTGACTAAATCCTTGATAAAGACATCAAGTGATTTTTTAAACCTATTAGCAAATTGTTCAACTGTTTGACTCATTGTTATGCACCTTTATTTTCATCATCAGGGATATTGATTTTATCGTTTTTATGCTCTGTTTTTTTTGTGTCTTGATCAGAAGATTGATTATCACTATTGTTTTGAGTTTCATCCTCTTCGTTATCTTCGTCTTGATTTGACAAAAGATATTCCATTGCCCGATCTTGCAGAGTTTGGGCGATTTGATCGTCCAAAACATCAATATTAATTAATTGTTCCACATCAGTGTAGGCTAATTGTTCAATGCTCTGGAATCCCTCTTGTGCCAAAATTGTCGCAAAATCTTCGTCAATGTCCAAGTATTTAACAAACAATTTAATGACATTCTTTTGCTCCTCGCTTTGATCTTTATCGGATTGTGACTCATCTACCACATTTAGGCTCCATCCAGTAAGCTCAGATGCCAATCTTACATTCTGACCACTTCTGCCGATAGCTTGTGATAAGTTGTCTTTGGAGACCAACACATCCATTGATTTGTTATCTTCATCCATGGATACCGAGCTTATTTCAGCAGGAGACATGGCATTTATAATAAACTGCACTATATCATTATCCCAAAGAACGATATCAACTCGCTCGCCATTTAATTCGTCTGATATGGTTTGCACCCTGCTACCACGCATTCCTACACAAGCACCGACTGCATCCAAACGAGGATCCAAAGCTTGCACGGCAATTTTTGCTCGCATTCCAGGGTCGCGAGCGGCTGTATGTAATTTTATAATTCCTTGTCCTATCTCTGGCACTTCTAATTCAAACAAGCGCATTATAAAATCAGAGCTGGTGCGAGAGGCCAATAAAACCGGACCCTTGCGTTCGATATTTATATCACTTAAAATTGCTCGCACTCTATCACCCTTACGAATTGACTCTCGTGGAATTATATCTGCTTTAGGAATCAAGGCTTCTATGTTTTCTTCTAACTCTATATAGGCACCATTTCTATCAACTCTTTTTATGTTGCCCATAATTAACTCACCTACCTTACCCTGATAAGCTTCAATAATTTTATTACGCACGGCATCTTTTACTTTTTGAAAAATTACCTGTTTTGCACTTTGGATTGAGATTCTGCCAAAAGCTGTCTGTTCTATTTCTTCTGTAATAAAACCACCCTCTATTATATCAGGCTCTAATTCAATGGCAGCAGATAGGGTTATGTGTTTTGTGCCGATAAAATCTTTTTGTTCAAAATCTTCGGCATTTTCGTCAACTGCCATCCAGGCACGATATGTTTTATATGAGCCATCTTCGCGATTAATTTTAACCTTGGCATCTATGTTTAATTTATGTGTTCGGCGAACAGCAGATGCCAGCGCTTCTTCTAAGGCAGCAAAGATAACCTCTTTTTCAACATTCTTCTCATTCGAGACGACATCAACGACCATTAAAATTTCTTTGTGGTCAATTACCTGATTCGTTATTTTTTTTGGTTTTGCCATATTTTTATCCCTTAATCTGTCCTACAATATTTGCTTTTGCAATATTTTGATAGTCAATTTCTATTTGTTGTTTATTTTCAATTATTGTTATGGTGTCATCATCAACTTTTTTAATAATTCCTTTATAGTTCTTTTGATTATTTACAATGTTTGGAACTAATAGTTTTATTTTAACTTGCTCCTCTATGTGTTTTGCATAGTCGTCAATCTCAAATAATGGTCTGTTAATGCCAGGAGATGAAACTATTAAATTTTTAATGTTGTCTGATAGATTTTCAACATCAAGAAGAACATTTAAATTCCGACTGTATTTTGCACAATCGTCAGCATTGATAGCATTATTTTTGTCGATGTATATCTCCAAAATACCGTTGCTGTGATTAAAGTTCAAACCAACAAATTCATATGATAACGAATCCGCTATGTTTTTACACAATATTTTAATTTTATCTATAACCATAATCAGTATTATGAGACCCTCGCATAATAAAAAAGCTCCAAATGGAGCCCTATAAAGTGGTAGCGAGGGTAGGATTTGAACCTACGACCTTCGGGTTATGAGCCCGACGAGCTGCCTGACTGCTCCACCTCGCATCAAAAAAAATTACTATCAAGCCGAGTATTATAATCTTTTTTTAACAAAATGCAAATTTTTTATTATTTTATTTGACATTATGGATTTAATATATGATAATGTGCTTTTTTATTTCTTTATTTATTTTAATTATGGCAAATACAAATCAGGCAAAAAAAAGAGCAAGACAGGCGGAAACTCACAGGTTAAGAAACACATCTTCTCGCTCTATGATGCGCACCTACCTTAAAAATACAATTGCCGCAATAGATGAAAAAGACAAAAAAACAGCCGCAGAAAAATATTTATTATTAGTGCCAGTATTAGATAAATCAGTCTCAAAAGGCTTAATCCACAAAAACAAAGCTGCAAGATATAAAAGTCGACTTAACACAAAAATCAAATCATTATCATAACAATTCTGTGATATTGTCAATAATTGATAGTGGTTTATATTTTTGTAAATCTTGTGGGCAATGCACTCCATAGCTGACCCCTATACTTGCTACCTTAGCATTTTGTGCCATCTCTAAGTCATAGGTAGTATCTCCTATTATTATAGCTTGTGATGATTTAAAATTTAATTGTTGTAAAATTTCATTTATCATTTGAGGATGGGGTTTATTTTTTGTTTGTTCGGCAGTGCGATAGGTCGCAAAAAACTTTGTTAACTTAGTGTTTTTTAAATCTGATAGTAATCCTCTCTCGCCCTTGCCTGTAGCTATTGCAAGAATATACCCCCTATCATATAGTTTTTCAATGGTAGATTTTGCATTTTCAAATAAGTCGCTACTCTGTGGTTCTGATGAAAAATAACAATTGCGATAAATCTTGACTGCTTTTTTTATATCAAATTGTTCGGTGGGGAATAAGGTTAAAATTGCATTTTCTAATCCTAAACCAATTATATTTTTTAATTCAATATCTGTGCATTTGGGTAGTTTTAATGTTGTTGCCATAGATTTCAGACAACCGACAATTTTTGCCTCTGAGTTCATAATTGTGCCATCCCAGTCAAAAATCAATAATTTTATTTTTTTGTTATTCAATGTGGTTTTGCCCCCACTTTTTCATTTGCTCTAAAATTGGTAATAGAGTTTTGCCATAATCACTTATATTATACAATACTTTTGGTGGCACCTCTGGATATATTTTTTTTTCAATTATACCGTCATTAACTAATTCTTGTAATTTATTTGCCAAAGTTTGTTTTGATATTTTGTCAGTATTTTTTAGTATAATTCCAAACCTATTATATCCTAACAGTATCAAAAATAAAATTATAGGTTTATATTTTCCACCAATTTTTGACATACAATAGGTTATAGGGCATTTAAATTGATCCGTAGTATATTTTTTTTCAGGCATAATGTGTTCTAAATTACAATTATCAATATTTATAGACTAACTACATTTTTTTAGACTACTTGACACAATTTAGTCATTTTCTTACAATACCTTATTTGACAATTTAATTTTGTCAATATTCGTTGCAAGATAAAAATCTTGTATTATACATTGAGACCTTTGCATAATTCAAGTGCGGTTTAGAATAATAAGAAAATAGTGCATATTTTATTGTTGTTATAAATTGTGCTTAAAGCATGCAAAGGTCTCATATTATCTTTTGGAGAATTTTTATGAAAATTATTTTTAAAACACTTATAACAGCTGTATCTTTATCTTTTTTGTCATCTGTTTTATATGCAAATGACACTAAAAATATTGAAATTATGGAGATTGGTGACAACAAAATTCATACATTTTATGGCATTTCAAACTCACATATTATTGAAACCCCATCAAAACTTATTTTGATAGATATGC
Organism: Gammaproteobacteria bacterium; assembly: GCA_003645455.1. Taxonomy (GTDB): domain Bacteria; phylum Pseudomonadota; class Gammaproteobacteria; order QNFE01; family QNFE01; genus QNFE01. The sequence goes on from QNFE01000002.1 coordinate 61,615, forward strand.
AGTTTAATTTTAAATTAGCTACAAAACTCAATGAGTATATTAAAACTTTAAAAAAACCATTGAGCAAAATTATTTTATCACATTCACACCCTGACCATTGGTTTGGTTATCCGATTTTTAAAGATGTGCCGATTATAACTACCTCGGGTATTGTTGCAGATTTAAACCATAAGGGAGCGTTTTATATAAAAAGATTGCAGAAAAAAATGGCAGCTATTATCCCTAAAAAACCAGTTGAACCTCTTACAACTTTAAAACTTGGCAAGCAAAACTGGGGTGGATTGGATGTTATTGTAGAAGAATATACCGAACAAGAAGCCCATCATTCAATTTTGATAAAAATCCCCCAGCATAAAGTTATGATAGGTCAGGATTTGTTTTATAACAATATGCACCTTGTAGCATCGCAGCGAAGTCGTAATAATAACTGGATTAAAATTTTACAATCTTTTCAAAAAAATGAAGCAAAATTATATGATAAAATTTTAACAGGTCACGGTAAAAATACTGATACTTCTGTATTTGCTGATAATATAACTTATCTACAGAAATTAGAGCAAATTTTGGCATCAGGTGCCAACAAAGAAGAAACAAAAGAACAGCTAATCAAAGCATTTCCTGATAGAGGTGGCAAAGGCTTTATCAATATTACAGTTGGTAATTTGTTTGTCGACAAGAACAAAAAATAACGATTAGTTATATATTGCCCTATAAAATAAGCTCCAATTTGGAGCTTATTTTTTGCAAAATTTATATTATTTTTCAAGTTTTACTTATAAAATATACAATAATTTTTTAGTTTTTATTGAAAAATAAAATGTTATACTATGCTTGTTTTTATTTTAGAGGCCTTTGCATAAATCAAGTGCTGTTTATAGAATACAGAAAATAGCACATTTTTATAGCAAAAATGAGGAATATGGCAATTCCCTTTGACGAATTTTTGCTATAAAAAGGTGCATTTTGTGTTTTTATAAATTGTGCTTGATTTATGCAAAGGTCTCTATTATTTTTTTGGAGATACAATTATGGCATTATTAGACCAAACTAGCCGTTATGCGGCTTTGGATTTGAATGAGAAAGATTTGTTAGACGGTGGTAAACATGTTTTATGTGCTTATCTTATGAAACCCAAAGAAGGATATGGTGATTTTTTATCAGTTGCCTCGCACTTTGCAGCCGAATCCTCAACAGGCACAAATGTAGAAATATCAACCACAGATGACTTTACCAAAGGTGTCGATGCATTAGTGTATGAAATTGACGAGGCAAAAGAGATTATGAAAATTGCCTATCCTATTGATTTATTTGACCGCAACATTACGGATGGTAGAGCAATGTTGGTATCATTTTTAACTCTTGCTATTGGTAATAATCAAGGTATGGGAGACATTGCATACTCAAAGATGTTAGATTTTTATGTGCCACCTAATTATTTAAGACTATTTGACGGTCCTGCCAAAGATATATCAGATTTATGGCGTGTTTTAGGTCGCCCTGAGGTTGATGGTGGTTATATATCAGGCACAATTATTAAACCAAAATTAGGTTTGCGTCCTGAACCTTTTGCTAGTGCTGCTTATCAATTTTGGCTCGGTGGCGATTTTATTAAAAATGACGAACCACAAGGCAACCAAGTATTTGCCCCGATGCAAAAAGTTATTCCGTTGGTAGTTGATGCTATGAAACGTGCTCAGGATGAAACAGGTGAGGCTAAATTATTTTCAGCCAACATCACAGCAGATGATCATTATGAAATGTTAGCCCGTGGTGAGTTTATTTTAAATGCGTTTGGTGAATTTGCCCCTCATGTAGCGTTTTTGGTGGATGGTTATGTCGGCGGACCTGGAATGGTGACAACTGCGAGACGTAATTTTGCTAATCAATATTTGCATTATCATCGAGCAGGACACGGTGCGGTAACCAGCCCACAAGCTAAAAGAGGTTATACAGCTTTTGTATTGGCAAAAATGTCAAGACTACAAGGTGCCTCTGGTATTCATGTTGGCACTATGGGTTATGGCAAGATGGAAGGTGAAAAAGATGACAAAAATATCGCTTATATGATTGAACGCGATAGTGCTGATGGTCCTTTTTATCACCAAGAGTGGTATGGTATGAAACCAACCACTCCAATTATTTCAGGCGGTATGAATGCTCTAAGACTGCCAGGATTTTTTGAAAACTTAGGTCATGCAAACCTTATCAATACCGCAGGTGGTGGCTCATATGGGCATATTGATAGTCCGGCGGCAGGTGCGATATCACTCAGGCAAGCATATGAATGTTGGCAGGCAGGAGCAGATCCGATTGAATGGGCAAAAGAGCATCAAGAATTTGCTCGTGCTTTTGAGTCATTCCCGCATGATGCAGATGATATATTCCCAGGCTGGCGTGATAAACTTGGTGTTCATAAATAAGAGTTTTTTCATCAAACAAAAAGGCAGATTTTAAATCTGCCTTTTTTTGGTATTGTTGTACCTGTCCCCATTTATGTCTTTTGTCTTAAATATTATTTGAATAAAATGGCATGTCTCCTTAATTTGTGATTTAAAACTTGCAAAAACATGATTTTTTTATTATTATATTGAGTTGAAACTTATTGGTAGAATATTTTATGTCTATACAAGGACTAACAAGGAGGCATGCCTCCTTGTCAAGGTAGCGATGTTTATTGTTGCCAGTTTAATAAGTATCTTGTTAATAAGTTTTTTTTAAATCTTTTTGGAGAAAATCTAATTATGAAAAAAAGTATAACATCAATTTTTATAGCATTTTTGCTATTTTCTAGCCATTCGGCATTCGCCGCCCAAAAAACTGTTAAATGGAAGCTTGCGATGACATGGCCTAGCACTCTAACTCCACTTGCCTCACCTGCTAATAAAGTTGGTAAATTAGTCTCTGCTATGACAGGTGGCAAATTTACGATCAAAGCCGATGGCAAAGAAAAACATAAAGCAGCCTTGGGTATTTTGGATATGGTCAAGGGCGGACAATATCAAATGGGACACAGTGGCTCGTATTATTGGAAAGGCAAAGATATCAATACCGTTTGGTTTACAACTGTGCCGTTTGGAATGACTCAGTCCGAGCAATATGCCTGGTTTTATTATGGCGATGGTATAAAATACATGAATCAAGTCTATGATAAATTTGGAGTTCTAAACTTCCCAGGTGGTAATACTGGTGTACAAATGGGTGGTTGGTTTAAAAAAGAAATAAACTCTGTGGCTGACTTAAAAGGTTTGAAGATGAGAATCCCAGGTTTGGCAGGCGAGGTTATGGCAAAGCTTGGTGTTAATGTAACTAATATTCCAGCAGGTGAATTATATACCTCTCTTGATCGTGGTGCGATTGATGCATTGGAGTGGGTCGGCCCTGGCATGGATATAAAAATGGGCTTTCATAAAGTTGCCCCTTTTTATTACACCGGTTGGCATGAACCTGCATCTGAGATGCAATTTATGGTAAATAAAAAAGCGTTTGATAAACTGCCAAAAGAATATCAAGCGATTTTAATCACTGCTATGAAAGCAGTTGCCTCAGATATGTATTATGAAAATTTTGCCGCATCTGCGAATGCTTGGGCGAAAATGAAAACCGATTTTCCAAAAATCAAAGTTAAAACATTTCCGGCACCAGTTGTGCAAGCGATGAAAAAAGCAACCGATGATATTTTTGCAAAATATGCAGGTGAGAATAAACTTTTTAAAGAGATTTATGACAACCAACAAGCATTTATGAAAAAAGCCCGTGCTTGGAGCATAATGAGCCAGTTTCATTATATCAAAACATCTGAAATGGTGAAGTAAGAAATATATAAAAAGTCTTATAGATTAAGGGGCAAAAAATTATTTTGCCCCTTATTTTTACAACAAAAATTAACTGCAAATTATTAAAAATTATATGCCTCATCAGCAAATAAAATTATTTTTACGAAAATAATTAAATAACCAGTATATAGTGGTGGTAAGTTGTTGCTTGCAACCAGTGCTTTATTGATGAGACTATGTTTTTACCAACACCCAAAGTGACAGTTACATCACCTTCTTTAAAAATATTTGGATTTTTCAAAAATGGCATTTATCCCTTTACTAACCCTGCCATATCTTAAAGCAAACGAGTCATGGCGACCAAGCAAACATTTGTTTTTTTGATTGTTAATAATAGTTGCAAATAATAATAAGAGACCTTTGCATAATTCAAGCACAATTTATAACAACAATAAACTCATTGGGGATTTTCTACAAAACCGAGACAGGATATGAGCCGATTATTTTAAACATTGTCGATTGAGTTTTTAATATATCAAGGGCAGTTTTGACATTTTTGTCTTCTTGATGTCCTTTGATGTCAATAAAAAATAAATACTGCCAGAGGCTGGATTTTAAGGGACGTGATTCTATTCTAGTCATATCTACATTATTGGCGTGTAGCGGTTGCAGCAGTTTATATAATGCACCAGCTTCGTGTTTGGTGGCAAGTAGGATTGAGGTTTTGTCGTTGTTTGAGGGGGCTACTTTTTGTTTGCCGATTATTAAAAATCTGGTTGTATTGTTGCTGTTGTCCTCGATGTTTGAGTTCATAATTTGCAGGTTATAAATATCGGCGGCGGTTTTTGAGGTTATGGCGGCGGTATTTGGCTCTGCACTTGCTTTTTTGGCAGCGATTGAGTTGGATGAGACGGTAAATTTTTCAATGTTGGGATAAAATTCTTCTAACCAAGCACGACATTGGGCAAAACTTTGTTGGTGAGAATAAATTTTGGTTATTTTTTGTTGTTGTTTGTTATTTTTTGCGGTGGCAAAATTATGTTCCACTCGCACTGTAACCTCTGATATAATTTGCACCTGGGATTCGACAAAAGAATCTAATGTATGAGTGACAACTCCTTCGGTAGAGTTTTCAATCGGCACGACACCATAATTAATGTTATCAACTGCCACGGCAGCAAAAACGGCATTGATTGAATTATAAGCATGAGTTATACCGGCATGCCCGAAATGTTTAATAGCAGCAGCATGAGTAAATGTGCCAACAGGACCTAAAAAACCTATCTGCATCGGTTGCTCTAATGCCAGACAGACACTCATTATTTCGCGAAATAAAATCCGCACTGATTCGTCTGATAATGGCCCAGCATTTAACTTACTAATTTTGTCAAGCACCATCGCTTCGCGTTCGGGGCGATAAAAATTGTTGTTTTTGGTTTTGGTTTTTATATCTGCTACAATTTGGGCTATTTTTGCTCGTTGATTTAAAAGATGCAAAATGTTCTTATCAATTTTGTCAATCTCTTGACGGACTTTTAGCAGAGAATCTTGGCTCATTTTATAATAATATAGTTAAAATTGATAATTATACATAAAAGAGAATTTATAAATTGGTAAAATATGCCTCTATGGATAAAATAAATTTTCAATTAGAGGTAAAAAATCTATCTTGCATAAGATCCGACAAACTATTATTTAAAAATTTATCATTTGTCGTCCGAAATTATAATTTATTAGAAATTACAGGTAAAAATGGCTCTGGCAAAACTTCGCTTTTAAAGATCTTATCTGCTTTGCGGTTGCCTGATGAGGGGGAGATTATATTTAACGGACAAAATATCAATACAATGACTTATGAATATTATTCTTATGTTTCTTTTTTGGGGCATCATAATGCGATTAAAAATGATTTAACTGCGATTGAGAATCTATCTATAAGTTGTGCTTTGAGTTCTTCGGTTGATAAAGAGAACGATAAAGATATAAATTCTGTTTTAACAAAAGTTGAATTACTTTATCATAAAGATGATTTGGTTGGCACATTTTCCGCTGGCATGAAAAGACGGCTTAGTATTGCAAAATTATTATTATTAAAAAATCCATTGTGGATTTTAGACGAGCCTTATACTTCTGTTGATTTATCTGGAATTGATTTGATTGAGAGTTTTATCACCTCTCACTTAAAACAAGGTGGGGCAGTTGTTATGACATCTCATCATCCTTTAAAAATTGATAAAAAATATATTAAAAACCTTCATATAAAATAAAAATAAAATGAAAGTATTTATCGCTATTATAAAACGAGATTTATTATTATTATCAAGAAAACCTGCGGATTTTTATAACCCTCCGTTGTTTTTTGTTTTGGTAATTATTCTATATCCTTTTGCTTTGGGAGCAGATAGCGAGATTTTAAAAATAGGTGCAGCAGGCTTGGTTTGGATATCGGCTTTGCTCGCATCAATACTGTCGCTTGATAATATTTTTAAAGCAGATTATGGCGACGGCACATTAGAAGAAATGGTGTTAAGCCCTCATCCTTTGGTGATTATAAGTTTGGCGAAGGTTGTTGTATATTGGTTTTTTACAGGATTGCCTTTATTATTATTGTCACCTATTTTAGGGTTGATGATGGGTCTGCCATCTGAGGGGATTTGGATATTAATGTTAAGTTTATTGCTTGGCACACCAGTTTTGAGCCTTATTGGTGCAATCGGAGCCGCTTTAACTGTGGGGCTAAAAAATGGCGGAGTTATTTTGTCTTTGTTGGTTTTGCCTTTGTATATTCCAGTATTAATCTTTGGCAGTAGTGCTGTTAATAACTCTATCGCAGGATTGGATGTTATGGGCTCGATTTATATTTTATCTGCTTTTTTTACCCTCTCTCTTGTGCTGGCACCTCTTGCCATTGCTGCCTCGTTAAAACTCAGTATTAGCAATTAAAAAATACCTATCCATAATAGGTAAAATTCTATGGCAACTCCTCTTTCTCTTGGTATGATTTTTATTTATATTGTTTTAATTTATGTTGTAAAGCTTGATTAGCACGAGAGAGATGGGTCATAACAGATCCTTGGGAGATATTCATAATTATCGCTGTATCTGCTGTTGAGTGCCCCTCAATAATTCGCAAAGAAAATGCCTCTTGTTGTCTCATAGGTAAGTTATTTATCTCTTGTTTTAGTGCCTCTCTGAACTCTTCGTCGCTTGATACTCGATCTGGTTGCAAACATTCTTTATCTTCTTTTTGTTCTATAATTGCAGTAGGATCTGCATTATGATTATCTTTATTTTTATCAGGGGTTGTTTGCACCCACCCTAACAGAGTTGTTTTTAATTTTTCTCGACGTTTGTAGTCGTGCATATTATTTAATAAGATTCTATATATCAAAGGACGCCATTGGTCTTGTGGTTTTTTGTCATATCTTTTTTCTATCCATTTTAAGATTGCATCTTGCACCGAATCTGATGATTGTTGTTCATCTTTTAGATATTTTAGAGCATAAAAATATAAATTTTTGCTAATATGATTTATAAAATTATCAATTTCTATTCTTTTATTGTTCAAATTTAACTCTTTTTAATGTGATATCTCAGATGCATTTTATTGTTGTGATAAAACATGCTTGATTTATGCAAAAGCTTCAATATATTTTATAGCATTTTTTATTCTTTTTATTGTTGTTTGTTTGCCAAGAATATATGCAACTATTTCTATGCTCGGTGAAAAAGATCCGCCAGTTAGTGCAGCTCGCAAAGGCATGCCAAGATGAGGCATTTTAATTTTTAAATCATCAAGGGTTATCTGGATTTGTGTTTTTATCTCATCTTTTTGAAAATTATCAATATTATTTATATTTTTAATAAAACATTCGAGAGGCTCAATGGCATCTCTATTAAAGTTTTTTTTGGCAGCTTTTTCATCATATTTGTTAAAATCTTTATAATAATTTTTACACATAAGTGCCATCTCAACCAAGGTTTTAGCACGTGGTTGAAAGGCTTCAATTAAAAACAAAAATTTTTCATCTATTGTGGCTTTAATGTTATGTTTTTCTAAAAATTGTAATAATTTATCTGCTATTTCTTGTTTGTCTGTTTTTTGAATATGTTGTTGATTAAGCCATAATAGTTTAGCAGGGTCAAATATGGCAGCTGATTTATTAACATTTTTTAGATTAAAAATTTTAAAAAAATCATCAGGCATAAAAAATTCTAAATCATTGTGAGACCAGCCTAATCTTGCCAGATAATTGATAAGAGCGGAAGGCAAAAAACCGTCATCAAGATATTGCAAAACACTTGATGCTCCGTGTCTTTTTGATAACCTTTTGCCATCTTCGCCAAGAATCATCGGTAAATGGGCAAATTTAGGAATATTGGCACCCAAAGATTTATAAATATTTATTTGTTTGGGAGTATTACTTAAATGATCGTCTCCTCTTATAACATGAGAGATTTTCATAGTTATATCATCAACCACGACACACAAATTATAGGTAGGCGTGCCGTCAGAACGAGCAATAATAAAATCGTCTAATTGTGAATTTTCAATTATTATTTTACCCTTAATTAAGTCATCAAACTCTACTCTACCATCTTGTGGGTTCTTAAAGCGGACTACAAATGGTAGGTTTTTATCTTCTTTATTATAACGACATTTGCCGTCATACTTATATGTTTTTTTTTCTTTCTTTTTTGTTATTTTTAAATCCTCTAATCTTTGTTTGTTACAATAACATTTATAAGCATTGCCTGATTTTAATAATGTGTCGATAATTTCTTGATATTTTTTGGTATTTTGTGATTGCAAAACTATGGGCTCATCTGATTGCATTGATAACCTATCCATAGCAGAGGTTATGATGGTGGTGGATTCTTTTGTCGAGCGAGATATGTCGGTATCTTCTATTCTTATTACAAATAAACCGTTATTTTTTTTGGCAAAAGCATAGTTAAATAAAGCGGTGCGAACTCCACCTATGTGCAGATCTCCTGTGGGACTGGGGGCAAAACGAGTTTTAATTTTCATGCTTCATATTATAAACAAAATTTTATCTAAAATATTTGTTATTTTTTTTCGACAGGATTGTGATATTTTATTTTGCTCTCAACTAATATTATTTACTGCGAGTTTTTTCGATTCTACTCTGTATTATTAACAATCTTTGTTTGTTGGTTGTGATTGTAAGTAATTTTTTATAAATATTATTTGCATCTGTTATAAATTTGGTGCGAGTAAGAGATTCGGCAGCATTAAAACGTGCGGTTTGCCCCCACTGATCGGCACCGCTCTTATCTATTTGATAAGCAGATTGTAAATAATGATAGGCTGCATTTTCATACTTACCTAATCCATCATATGATTCTGCTTGCCAAAATAGAATTTCTCTTATTCGCATCACACTGATATCTCTTTGCTTGATTTTATCAAATAGCAATATAACCTCTTTATGTTGCTTTAAGGCTTGTAGGTCAAAAATTACCTGACTAATTTGATCCATTTGTTGGTCATCATAGGATATATTGTTATCCAAAATATTATTAACAGTTTTTATGGCAGGTTTAATTTTACCTACTTGAATTAATATTTTTGCTTTGGTGATATGCCATATATACTCGTCCTTATCTGATGGTGCATCATAGGTTTGCTCTATAATATCTGCTACTTGTTGAGTTTTTTTATCTTGCATTAGTTGTTCAATCAATTCATATTTAATATTTTGAGGAATAGTTTTTATATCAAAAAAAGATGACTGTAAAAATAAAAAATTAAGTTGTGTGGGACAATTTTCCGTTTGTTTGCATAGGGCAAAAAAAGAATCAGATAATTTATTTTGAGTGTTTCTATTTTCTGCTTGTGCCCACAAAAAAACTATTAAGGATAAGCTGGCATAAGGTCTTGGGTCTTCTAATTCTAATGAAAGCTGATGTATTTTACTTGATTGCTGAGGATGAATGTTGTTGTTTTTAACAATAAATTTTCCATAATCATAGTATGCTTGCCATAAATCATCTGCTGAAAATGGCAATATATGGGAATATTTTTCATTTATTTTAGGATATAGTTCTGCCGCTTGCATAGTTGTTAAAAGATTTTGTCGAGGTTTGTTTGTTTTTTGTGCAATCTTAGACAAAATAAGATAATACTGATATTTTGTTTGGTTTGATGGGTCTTCGTTTTGTAGTTTTGATACAATTTCTCTATTTACTTTGTTTATATTTTTACGGTTTTGTAATTTGGTGAGGGCAAAGATTATTTGTAGATTGCTATTGTTTGTATTTTTAATGTTTATCTTTCTATATTGTTTTGTTTGATAATAAATACTTTGTTGCAACTCATAAAAATCATCTGATTTATCAGTATAATTTTTTTGATATCGTTTCATAGTTTTTAATGCTAATCTATTATAGCCATTTTTTGCATAGGATTGAATTAAATATTTTTGCCATATTTTACGATATTTTGTGGCAGGTCTTATGGCATTTTTCGATAGTATTTCGATGTATTTTTGGGCTTTTTTGTATCTTCCTAACATCATTAGCAGGGTTGCTATTTTAGTTTTTAAGTAGTGTTTTTGTGGATTATTTAAGAATTGTGATGATTTTTTTGATAATTTTTGCAAACTATCAAACCCTTGTTGATACAATTTATGATGGCTTATTATTTCAAGTTGTTGCTCTAAATTTATTGAATATTCTTCGCTACCTGCTAAGATATTTTTTTGCTGTATATTTAAAATTTTTAAGGCTAATTTTGGCGCCCCCCATGTGGAAAGTTGCTCTATGTTTGTCAGAGCATAAAGATTAGTGCTCCCAAAATACAAAAGCATTACAAATAAAAAATAGGGTATTTTGTTATAAGTTGATGAGGACAACATCTTGGCCAAACACCCTGTGAATTTTACAATTTTTCTTTAATACGAGCACTCTTGCCAGCTCTGGTGCGAAGATAGTATAATTTTGCACGACGAACCTTACCTGATCTTTTAACTGATATTTTGTCAATGATGGGAGAGTGGGTTTGAAAGACTCGCTCAACTCCCTCACCGTTAGATATTTTTCTGACTGTAAAGGCAGAATTTATACCACGATTTTTAATAGCAATTACAACACCTTCGTAGGTTTGCAATCGTAGGCGGTCTCCCTCTTTGACTTTAACATCAACCACAACTGTATCACCTGCATAAAATTTCGGAACATCTGTTTTTAATTGTGATTTTTCAAAATCTTGTAAAACTGCATTCATTCTTTTCTCCTTGATTAAACATTAAACTGTTAAATTGATATTTTGGCATAAATCAAGCACAATTTATGCGAATATCTCAAATTATTTTTTTGAGTGGGTATCTTGCCACTTTTTAATCTTAGCATGGTCTCCACTTAACAAAACATTTGGCACTTCTAAACCCATATAATTAGCAGGACGAGTGTAGTGAGGGCAGTCTATTTTGCCCATCTTGCTAAATGTATCACTTTTTGCTGATAAATCATTCCCCAGGACTCCGGGAATCTGTCTTAGAATAGTATCTATCATTACCATGGCAGGTAATTCACCACCACTTAAAACATAGTCTCCGATTGATATTTGTTTATCAACATAATTATCAATAAATCTCTGGTCTATGCCCTTATATCTACCGCAAACTAAAATCATACTGTTAATTTTTGCCAAATCACAGGCTATGGATTGATTAAATCTATCCCCCTTAGGATCTAAGTATATAACTTGTGTCCCACGTTCTGCATATTTTTTAGCATCAATTAGTGCATCCATGAGAGGTTGGATCATCATAACCATTCCCGCTCCACCACCATATGGTCTATCATCGACTGTTTTACGATTATTTTTAGCATAATCGCGAGGATTAAAAACTCTTAAATCACATATTTTTTTAGCAAATGCGGATGATAAAACACCACATTCTGTAATTGTTAAAAAAATTTGCGGAAAAATACTAATAACAGCAAACTTTATCATGTTTAAAATTCCCAATCAACCCAAACGGTTAAATTTTTTAAATCAACATTTTTTATAAACACACCCATAACCCAAGGAATTAAAACCTCTTGATTATTTTTATTTTTAACTACCATAACATCATGGACTGTTGTTGTTATGTGTCCTATAATTTCACCTATCAAATCTTGGCTTTGGTTTATTACTTGTAACCCTGTTAATTCTGACCAGTAGTATTCATTTTCAAGTTTTGGTATGACATCTTTTTTGATGTATATTTTTTTACCGACTAAACCTATTGCCTGATTTTTATTTATTAACTTATCAATGTTAGCAATTATTCTATTGTGATGATTTTTTGTTTCTAATGCTTTAATTTGTTCAAAACTTTCGCCTATTTTAAAAAACCATGGCTGATATTTCAGTATATTGCTGATGGGATCTGTTAAGGAGTATATTTTAACCCACCCTTTAACACCATAACATCCCGATACAGATCCTGCTTGTATTATCTTATTGGTATTTATTGGTATTATGTTTTTGCTTGCTCTTTAATAAGAGAGAGCACACGATCTGATGTTTGTGCACCTTTTTCTTGCCATTTTTGAATATTTGTTATGTCCAAATTAAAACGGAGATCGACTCCTTTGGCAATGGGGTTGAAAAAACCTAATCTCTCTAAGTATCTGCCATCTCTTTTGTTGCGAGAATCTGTTGCTACAATGTGATAAAATGGGGCATTTTTTGAGCCACCACGACTTAAACGTATCTTAACCATCAATAAAATATCCTTAACAAAAAACAAAGCATTATACATTATTAAAATTTAATTTGCACTTTTTTTTACAATTATATAAAATACTGCTTTATTTGATTTATTTTTTAAAGTTTTTTTAAATCAGATGTGAGACATTTCTTTGTTTTTTTCTAATGCAAAAAAAACTTATTAACAATCATATGTTTATGGAAATTTTATCAAAAACACTTTAAATAGTCGCCGTAAATAGCAATTGCAAAAATCTTTATGTTGTTGTATATTATATGTTTTTTAGTTTTTGCTAATAAATTGAACATATTCTGTTATTTGCTTTTAAAACAGTCTTTTTTGCAGATAAAAAGACTTTATCCACAAACTTATCAACAGCAACTGTTGATAAATAATAAATATAAAAAATTATGAATAAAATCAATGTGCAAGGAACTAAAAGCAACAAAAACAACAACGATAATGCTTTAAAAAAAGATACTTCAGCGATAAATAAAATTGAAAAATTGCAAGGCATTATTGATAATTTTTTAAAAAATGCACTTGAAAACGAAAAAATTTCTCGTCATATTCGCAAAATAATCATGCAGATACTTGCTTGTAAAAATATAGATGATATTGTAAATTTATGCAATTATGAATTATTAAAAATTAAAAATATTGATGTTATTCTGTGGTTTTGCGACCAAGATTCTCCACAAAAATTATATAAAAAAATTGATCTATCTTCCCATAAGAGGTTACAGCAAATAATAACAACTAAAAAAATATACCACGGTCGTAGCAATCGGGCAATAGCAGATTTGTTCTTTGACAAACAGACAATAAAATCTCAACTTATTGTTCCTCTGCGGAGCAAAAACAAAAACTACTTAATGGTAATTGGTAGTTTTAATGAGATTTTTTTTCATCCAGAAAAAGATATTTTTTTATTGGAACACTTGCAAGATATTATGAACTTTAAATTTAATTCCTATGACTGATACAGATATAATTAAATTTATTGATTTTCTTAAAAATCAAAAAAACTATTCAAAATTAACTGTCGACTCTTACCTATCTGATCTAAAAATATTCAAAAAATATATAAAAAACACCAATAAAATCAACCCCCATGACATTCAATTGTTCATAAGTAATCAGCATAAAATAGGCAAAAACTCAAAAACTATTCAAAGAATGTTATCAAGCATTCGTACTTTTTTCAATTTTAAAATCCAAATGGAAGAGCTTGATGCCAACCCAGCTATTGATTTAATAATCCCTAAATCTGGCAAACATTTGCCTAATACCGTAAATTCTTTTGAAATTGATAAGTTATTAGATTTTAAACCAAAAACAGCACTTGATGAGCGAGATAAAGCCATAATGGAGCTTTTTTACAGTTCTGGACTGCGTTTATCGGAGCTCTCATCATTAACTCTGGCACAATTGGATCTATCATCTGCCCTGATAAAAGTTACAGGTAAGGGCAACAAACAAAGAATTGTGCCAGTAGGCAAGTATGCTATCCAATCTTTAAAGAAATGGCTGTTATCTCGCACGCAATATGAAAAAAAATCCATGGACGAGAAAACAAAACAAAAATTGTTTTTAAGCCAAAAAGGCACACCCTTGTCAAACCGTGGCATCCAATTAAGGTTAGAATATTGGGCTAAAAAATGTAACCTTAGCCACAAATTACACCCTCACATGTTAAGGCATTCTTTTGCTGTTGATATGTTGACTGAGTCAGGTAATTTGCGTGCTGTGCAATCTTTATTAGGTCACAGCAACTTGTCTACGACTCAAATATATACTCAATTAGATTTCTCTCATTTAGCAAAAGTTTATTATAATGCTCATCCACGATCCACCAAAAAATCTTAAATATTTTCCACACATATATATGATAAGCCCTGATTATTATAAGGGCTCTATTGATGAATACATAAAAAAAATTGAATACTCATTGCAACGACATTCAATTAAAATTATGCAATATCGTAACCACAGCTCACCCATAGATATTTTTAAAGTCATTGCAGATCGATTACAACAAATATGCAACAAGAGATCAATTACTTTTATAATCAATAACAGAATGGGAACAACAGATAATTTTACCTGTGACGGTTTTCACTTAGGGTCACAGAGCTTGAAAAGAAGCTTTATTAAAATTAAAAATAAAATATATGGCGCCTCTTGCCATAACGAGCAAGAGATAAAAATAGCACTTGCAAAAAATATTAATTATATTTTTTTGTCTCCGGTTAAAAAAACCCAAAGCCACAAAGATGCCTGCCCTATAGGATGGGATAACTTTAAAAAACTTGCCACAAAATACAAACATATAAAAATATATGCCTTAGGAGGAATGCAAATCACTGATAAAAAAATAGCAGAAAAAAATAATGCCTACGGAATTGCAGGCATTGGCTGTTTTAATGTTTGATTACAAAAGATAGTTTTGCGCAAACCATCAAATCTTAGTTACCATTACAGTTTTATAGAGACCTTTGCATAATTCAAGCACTATTTTCTGTATTCTCTAAACGGCACTTGAATTATGCAAAGGTCTCTTATAAAGTTTTTTGGATAAAATATTTAATTTGAGATTCTATACTGTCTGAATCTAATTTTAGATCAACTAAAACTTCATCTCTTGTGGCGTGTTCGCAATACCTATCCTCTAAACCGAGACTTAACACAGGTTTTATTATTTGGTTTTTTTGGAGAAATTGACAAACATAGGATCCTGCACCACCTATAATAGCACCCTCTTCAATGGTTATTATGTGTTGGTTTATTTTTGCCAATTTTAAGATTATTTTTTCATCTAATGGTTTTATAAAACGCATATCAACTAAGGTGGCATTTAAATTTTTAGCGACAATTAAAGCCTGTGATAACAGCGAGCCAAAACAAAAAATAACAATTTCATCACCTCCATCATTGACAATTTTTGCCATACCTATTTTTATTTTTTTATCACTAATTATAAGTTTATCGCTAATTTTGTCACGTGGATAACGGATGGCAACCGGATGAGGGTGTTCAAAACCTGCATTTAACATCTGATATAATTCGTTACCATCAGATGGTGCCATAATAACAATATTAGGAATCGGTAACAAAAAAGCAATATCAAAAGCTCCGGTATGAGTCGCCCCATCGGCACCGACAACTCCTGCCCTATCAATGGCAAAAAGCACATTTGCATCTTGCAGGGCAACATCGTGGATTAGTTGGTCATATGCTCGTTGTAAAAAAGTAGAATATATAGCTACCACAGGTTTAAAGCCAGATTTGGCCATACCTGCGGCATAGGTTATGGAATGTTGCTCGGCAATTCCGACATCAAAATATCTATCTGGATTTTGCTCTTTAAATTCTGTCAAACCAGAGCCTTCACACATAGCAGGCGTTATGGCAATTAGTTTTTTATCTAATCTAGCGCTATTGACTAACCATTTTGCAAAAATATCTGTAAAGGTTGTTTGTTTTTTATTGGATAAAGGCTCTCCGGTATTAACATCAAAAGGATAAACTCCGTGAAAACCGCAAGGGTCTTTTTCAGCAGGCACGAAACCTTTGCCTTTTGTTGTTGCAACATGTAAAATCTTAGGTCCTTTGATATTTTTTAAATTTGATAGAACTTTTTTTAAGTTTTTATAATCATGACCGTCAATGGGACCAAAATAATTAAACCCTAATTCTTCAAAAAATATTCCAGGAATTACCCAGCCTTTTAAGTGTTCTTCGGTTTTACGAGCTAATTCCCAAATTTTAGGGATTTTATTAAAAATATTTTTACTGCTTTCGCGGGCAGAAGTATATAGTTTTCCTGATAAAATTTTTGTTAAATGTTTTGATAATCCGCCGACATTTTTAGAGATTGACATATTGTTGTCATTCAAAATAACTAATAAATTGGTATCTCTGGCACCTGCATCATTCAACGCCTCAAACGCCATCCCGCCTCCCATCGCACCATCTCCTATGACAGCAATCGCTTGATTATTTTTGTTGTTTAATGCAAATGCGGAGGCTATGCCCTGTGCTATACTGATTGAAGTGCTGGCATGTCCGACACCAAAACTATCATATGGGGATTCATCCGGATGGATGAAGCCTGAGATGCCATTTTTTTGTCGCAAGGTTTTGAATTCTTTTTTTCTGCCGGTTATAATCTTATGAGTATAACCCTGGTGTCCTACATCCCATACAATTTTATCAGCAGGGGCATCAAATACCCAATGCAAAGCTAAGGTGAGCTCCACAACCCCCAAACTTGCCGCGAGATGTCCGCCTGTTTTTGCCACAGATTTGATTAAAAATTGACGAATTTCATCACTTAAAATTTGAATTTCTTCATCATCTAATTTTTTTAAATCGGCAGGGCTATTTATTTTATCTAATAACATTTTTTAAGAGATCTTTTAAAATTTTCTGTATAAAACATAATCGGCACACTCTAATAAAATATTATAACTTTTGTCAAAATCTTGCAATGTTGCTCTTGCCTCTTCGTGAATTTTATCGGCATATTTTATCGCCTCATCAAGTCCCATTATAGCAGGAAAGGTGGCTTTATTTTCTTTTAAATCAGAGTTGGCTGTTTTGCCAAGAGTGGCAGAATCTGTTGTAATGTCTAAGATATCATCAGTAATTTGAAATAACAAACCTAATTTATTAGCAAAATTTAAAATTTGTTTTTTTTGGTGGCAGGTTAAATTTTCGGCAAAAATACAAGGGATAGCACAACAAGCTTCAATCAATTTGCCAGTTTTTTTGTTGTGAATGTTGGTTAAAGATGACAGAGATAAATTCGCCCCTGTCGCCTCCAAATCCAACGATTGTCCTCCTGCCATGCCATTTATGCCGGCGGCACGGCTTAAAATTAACCCTGCCTCCATATATTGTAGTTGTTCTTTTTTTTGATTAAACAAAATCTCAAAAGCCAGCGCCTGCATCGCATCTCCTGATAATATAGCCGTTGCTTCATCAAATTTCTTGTGAGTTGTGGGTGCGCCTCGCCTTAAATCATCATTATCCATCGCAGGCAGATCATCGTGGATTAGTGAATAAGTATGAATAAGCTCAATTGATACTGCAATATTGTCAAGTCGGTAAAGATCAATATCAAAAGCACTGGCACAGGCATAGATCAGAATTGGACGAAACCTTTTACCACCATTTTTTGTGGCATATATCATAGCCTGTTGTAACTTATCTAGATTAGGATTGTTATAGTCTAAATGAGATTCTAATAAAAGATTAATACGGTCTTGCCAAATTGTAAACTGGGTTTTAAAAGTCATTAAAAAGGAATATTGTTCTGTTGTTTTTGTGTGGCACTATGCTCTTGATTGTTTCTATCAACAAAATCTTGTTCCTGATTGTTTTTATCTAAGATTTTAATTTGTTGTTCGGCATCTTTTAATTTTTGGGTGCAAACTTGACTAAGCTTGACTCCTTCTTCATACATCTTCAAAGACTGTTCCAAACCAATATCATCATTCTGCAATTTATTGATTAGCTGCTCTAATTGATCCTGTGCCTGCTCAAAAGATAATTCATTGTTGCTCATTTTTTTTCTCTAAAATTGTTTTTGATAAAATATCATTTAATGCTAAATTATTTTTATTAAAAATACTGTATAAAAACCCAGCACCCAAACTCAACCAACATAAAATACTTGCCATAAAACGAATTATCAACTGTTTTAATGTAGGTTTTTTACCATCAAAACTGATTAAATGGACTTTCCATGCTAACATTCCTGTCGTTTGACCGCCATAATGCCAAAACCAAATAAAATAAAAGAGCAAAACAAGAAAAAGAAAAACTTGAAAAAATATGCCCTTATCCGGTATTATTGGTATAAAACTTGCCACCATTGTGGTAACTAATAATAATGCCACAACAATTAAAGTATCATACATTATAACAACTGATTTTTTTAAAATACCAATTCCTTTAATTTTTATTGACATTCAATGCTATATTTAAGATAATAAAGCCCTTTATTTTAACTAATTTTTTATTATGTTGCAACCTTTTCCTTTATTTATCGGCTGGCGTTATACCAGAGCCAAGGCTGAAAATAAATTTGTCTCTATTATATCCGGCTTTTCAATGCTGGGGATTATGATTGGTGTTATGGCATTAATCGTTATTTTATCCGTTATGAACGGCTTTGAAAAAGAAATGCGCGAGAGGATTCTAGGAATGGTATCTCATGTCACTGTCTCCTCATTAGACGATGGTTTTAGTGATTGGCAAAAGATGCAAAAAAAACTCAACAAAGTGCCGCGAGTCTTAGCCTCTGCTCCCTATACCGAAGGGCAAGTTATGCTTGTCAATGGCAAAAAAGTCACAGGTGTGCAGATTCGCGGGATTTTGCCTGCAACCGAAAAAGATGTCTCCAAAATTGCTAACAATATCAGTATTGGTGAGTTAGAATACTTAAAAGAAAATAGATTTGGTATTATTCTTGGCACTAATTTGGCAAGATATTTAAAAGCTGAAATAGGACAAAAAATAACCCTTATTACCCCGCAAGTAAATGTCACTATCGCAGGGGTTGTGCCTCGTTTGAAAAGATTCAAAGTCGTGGGAATTTTTGATGTTGGAATGTATGAATATGACCGCAATATGGCACTTGTGCATCTATCGGATGCTGGTAAATTATTTGGCATAAAAAAAGATGCCGCAGGTGGTTTGCGATTTAAGATTGATGATATGTTTGCCTCTTGGCGCGTTCGCTCTGATATGCGAGAGGTGGTAGGCAAAGGATATTGGATTAGCGACTGGACGCTCAAACATAAAAATTATTTCAGAGCCGTTGCCACCGAAAAAACCGTAATGTTTGTAATTTTGGGTTTGATTGTTTTTGTGGCAGCTTTTAATATTGTCTCAACTTTGGTTATAATCGTTACCGAAAAACAATCAGACATAGCAATTTTGCGAACTCTGGGCGCCTCCCCTGCGAATATTATGCAAATTTTTTTAACCCAAGGTTTGACTATCGGTATCATAGGAACTCTGTTGGGGGTGGGGAGTGGGGTATTGCTTGCGGCTAACATTGAAACCATCGTGCCTGCAATTGAGAGCCTTTTTAATGTAGAATTTTTGGCAGCAGATTTATATTATATATCAGATGTGCCATCAGATTTACGGCTTTTTGATGTTTTTAAAATTGGGACAATGTCAATAATGTTAAGCCTATTGGCAACAATTTTCCCGGCTTTTAAAGCAGCAAAAACTAACCCTGCCACAGCATTGAGATCTGAATAATATGCCACAAAATATAATTGAGTGCAAAAATCTCTATAAAGAATTTAAACAAGGCAACAAAATTATTAAAGTTCTAAATGATATAAATTTATCAGTTAAAGCAGGTGAACAAATAGCTATAATCGGCTCATCTGGAGTTGGCAAAAGCACCCTGTTACAATTACTCGGCGGTTTAGATGATGCAAGTGCCGGCGAAGTTATAATTTATGGTTCTAATTTAAAAAATCTCAATCAAAAAGAAAAAGGAGATTTGCGGAATAAATATCTCGGATTCGTATATCAGTTTCATCATCTTTTAAATGAGTTCACAGCCCTTGAAAATGTTGCTATGCCATTATTGATAGCAGGACACCCCCCCAAACATTGCAAACAAAAAGCAAAAGAATTATTAAAGCAGGTTTTTTTAGCAGACCGAGTAGAACACAAACCCACCCAATTATCAGGGGGCGAGAGACAAAGAGTTGCCATCGCGCGAGCTTTAATTTGTCGCCCTGCTTGTATCTTAGCGGACGAGGCAACCGGCAACTTGGATGAAAAAACTGCCCTTGATATTATGGAATTATTATTTGATTTGAATAAAAAACACCAAACAGCCGGCATCTTTGTCACTCACGACAAAAACATAGCCTGCAAAATGCAACGTCAACTATTGATAAAAAATGCTACTCTTATTGAAAACTAATAGATCAAGACCTTATTTTATTTTCAATATCATTTAACAAAGCAATCAAAGTTCTACCGACAGCATAAGCTAAATTAACTGGCACAGCATTACCGATTTGTTTGTATTGACTATTGGTTGAGCCTGTAAATTCCCAATCATCTGGGAATGTTTGCACCCTGGCATATTCACGAATATTTAATGGTCTTGTTTTTTCAGGATGACATCTCTCTGTTTGTTTTTGAGCCGGAGCACAGGTTAGAGTTAAACTTGGGTTATCATAGGATAATCTGCGAGCAATTCCTCTTTTGCCACCACCTGCATAATAACTTTTTTGCATATATTCTCGTTGAATATCATTAGGTAAATCTACCCAGCAACCGCCAGGTGGCACCATTGACAGGATTTCTTGTTTTCTTTTAGGATACACTTGTCCGCAAGATTTCGGACAATCTGTATCGTATAATTCTCCTTTTTTTAAAGCATCTTTTAAGGTTAAAATTTTATAATATGGTTGTGGCCATATAAAATTTGCATATTGAATTAAATCATTTCTGATACAAATTAGAAACAAACGTTCTCTTTTTTGGGGGACTTGATAAAAAATTGCTTTTAAAATTTTGGGCTCAATTAGGGTATATCCCAACTCTTGTATCGTATTTTTGATAATGGATAAGGTTTTACCGTTATCATGAGTCATTAAACCTCTGACATTTTCAGCTAAAAAAATTTTGGGTTGTATTTCTTTGACTGCTCGGGCAAATTCAAAAAATAATGTTCCTCTGGTGTCTGCAAAACCTAATTTATGCCCTGCATATGAAAAAGCTTGACAAGGAAAACCTCCTGACAAAAAATCAATATTTTTGTAAACAGTAAAATCAATATTTTTTATATCTTTTTCAAGAACATTCCAATAAGGGCGGTTTTTTCTTAATGTATTACAAGCATTTTTATCAATTTCATTTAAAGCCACAGCAGAAAATCCTGCTTTTTCCAAACCGATAGCTAACCCTCCTGCGCCTGCAAACAATTCGATAGAATTATAAATTCTATTAGGTTTTATTTTTCTCTCTTCGTTCCATTTTGAATTAAGAATTGCTTTTATCTGTGGAAATTCTGCTAATTTTTCTAATGAATAATTGCCATTTTGTGTGGGTTTAATTTTGCCATTTTTTTTCCAACAAACAACAGTTTTTTTTGAAACAGACATTATATCTGCTAATAGCGATTCTGATACATTCTCTCTATACATTAAAATCCTTAAAACCTTCGTAGTTTTTAAAGGACAACAAATACAAACTTTTTAATAAGTCCGAAGAGGTTTTAGTTAGCTCTTTTATAACCGTAGAACTATTGTGTCTATCGTTTATGTTATTTACAACATCTTCAATAACTATGGGCAGTTTTTCACAAAGCTCTTTAAATGCTTGTTTATTGCCAGTTATTATTTCATAAAACTTATCTATTGAAACTCTTCTTATTTTTTCATGAGAATATGGTTTGCCATCAATGCTAATATTCCAATTTTTATTTTGACTGTTTCTCGCTATCACCTCAACTAACATACAGGTAGCCTGAGAGTCCTCCAATAATGTTCCTTGCATTTTTATATAACTTTTTTGCGAAGAAGAGGAATTCATCGTGTTATGTTTATTTTTCATTTCAATGTAATAATGCTTTTTGGTGTTGATAATGTCATATCCAGTTTTTGGAATACTCCAATCTTTACCGATATATTTAAATATATTTTGATGAAAATAACCTATATGGTTGGTATTTGATTTATCCATTTGTCTGATAATTTCACTTTCAATAACATCAGTTATATCTCGGTTATATACCTTGGAATCAAAAGTTAATTTAATGGGGTCTATGAGATTTTTATTAAACTGATTCAGATTAATATTGAACCGATATTTTTCAACAGTTTCTTTGGTATGATTATACAAATCTACATTACTAATAAAACCCAGTCCATAGTTAGAAAAATTTACATTCTTTTTATTTGTCACGGTAGCTTGTCTATTATCATCCAAAAAACTTTATTATAACAAAATAAATTTTAAAAAATGTTAAGATTATCGTTTTTATACATAATGAGACCTTTGCAAAATAACACAATTTTTTGGTATGATTATGAAACCTTTGGGCTCAAACCATCAATCAGCCCGATTGCACAATTTGCCGGGGTGCGAACAGATTTGGATTTGAACATAATTGATAAACCGATTATTTTATACAATCAACCAAATAATGATTTTTTGCCTGAAATTGAGGCTTGTTTATTAACCGAAATTACGCCGCAAATTTGTCAAGAAAGAGGCATTCCAGAGTATGAATTTATCGGTAAAATAATCGCCCAGATGTCAGTGCCGAATACTTGTATTTGTGGTTTTAATAATATAAAATTTGATGATGAATTTACCCGTTGGACTTTATATCGTAATTTGATGAAGGTTTATGATCACGAGTGGAAAAACAACAATAGCCGTTGGGATATAATCAATGTGGTGCGAATGTGTGCCGCTATGAGATTTGATGGTTTAGTAATTCCTACGAATGATGAGGGGCAAATAAATTTTAAATTAGAAAATCTAACCCGAGAGAACAACATAACCCACAGCAATGCTCACGATGCGATGGCAGATGTATATGCGACTATTGAAATTGCCAAGTTGATTAAAAATATGCAACCAAAACTATACGATTATTTTTTTTATAATAGAAATAAAAAAATGATAAACAATATTATGAATCTATCACAACGACCGATGTTGGTGCATTCATCTAGTAAATTTTTTAATAAATTTTATAATACAAGTATTATCGTGCCATTAGATAACCACCCTGTCAATAAAAACAGCATAATTTGTTATGATTTGCGATATGAAGTGGATGATTTTTTATCCCTGCCTGCCGATGAGTGCAAAAAAAGGCTATACACAAAAATCAAAGATTTGCCAGATAATTCACAAAGAATTGCTCTCAAAGCTATCTCAATCAATCAAGCTCCCGTGGTTGCCCCGATTAGCATAATGCAAAATGACCCTAAACTATGGCAAAGAATTAACCTTGATAAAAAAGAGGTGGAAAATAGATATAATTTATTGCTCCAAAATATCAAGCAAATTTTACCAAAAATTGTTGATATTTATAGTGATAATAATTTTGATAATCAAAATCAAGATGTAGAGCAAACTTTATATGGCGGCGGTTTTATAAGTGATAACGATTATAATTTACTATCACAATTTCGTGCCGACCCTACAACAAATAGACAATTTTTGTTCCAAGATAATAGGTTGGAGGAACTTACATTCCGCTACCAAGCAAAATATTACCCTAATAGTTTAGCTGCCGAACAACAACAAAAATGGGATCGACATCGCTTGCAAAAAATGGATAAAGAATCGTATTTAAAAAATATAACAGATTATAAAAACAACAATTCAATAGGTAGTGAAAAGTTAAAAATATTAGATGACTTGCAAAATTGGTGTGATGAGATATAAAATTATTTTATTATTTTCTTTATTTTTTTTGTTGCTCTCGTGTTCGACAGATGAGAAAAAAATAGAGGACTACGACAGCAAACCCATCAAACATACTTTTAGCGATAGCGGAATTGTAAAAGCCCAAAATCAATGGTGGCAAGTTTTTAATGATGAAAAATTAAATTCTTTAATGCAAAAAGCACTAAGTGATAATTTGGATTTAAAAATTGCTTTTGATAGGTTGTCTCAATCAATGGCGAGTGTCGATTTACAAGATTCAACAGGCGGTTTTAACCTTAATGCTAATGCTCGTGCCGCTCGCAAACTTACTCAAACAGAAGGGCAAGAAGACCAGTATGGCAACTCATATAGTGTTGAATTTGTAGCCTCGTATGAAATAGATTTATGGAATAGATTAGAATCATCAACAAAATCCGCCCATTTTGCATCACTTGCTAATTTACACAATACTCGAGTTGTTGCCCTTATCCTTAGCACTCAAATTGCCAAAACCTACTTTAAACTAATCGAACAATCCCAAAAAAAAGATTTATTATCCTATCAAATCGATATAAGCCATAAATATTTACAATTAGTCACCTTAAAAATGCAAACAGGAATGGCAACCTATTTAGATGTTTTACAACAAAAACAGTCAATCAGCAGTTTAGAGACCCAACAAATTACGAACAACAGAGATTACCAGAAAACAAAAAATGAACTGGCTAAACTTATTGGTGACACCCCAGATAAAATAAATATAGAAGTTGTAGATAATTTATCCGATGCCCCCGATTTACCGCTGATATACCCTATTGAAAACTTAATAAAAATTCGCCCAGACATTCAACAAGCATTTGCCAGTTTGCAGTCTGCCTCTTTTAAGGTATCATCACTTATGGCGAACAACTACCCAAAAATAACACTCGGTGCATCAATCGCCTCCACTGCGATTGAATCTGCGGATTTATTTAAAACTTTTATTAACCAGATTTTTATCCAAATTAGCCAAAACCTATTAGACGGTGGCGCCAATAGTGCGAGGGTAAAACAGCAAGAAAAAGTCGTGCAAGAAAACCTCCACAACTATGAAAAAACTGTTATAAACGCCATTCACGAAGTAGAAAATAATTTAATTATGGTTAAAATGCAGAAAAAAATATTGGAAAATTCCAAAAAAGAAGCAAAACAGAGCAAAAATATTTTAAAAAATAGTAACATCCGTTATAATAATGGTGATTTAGACTTTCAAAGATTATTAAATAATATTACCAGCTGGCAAAGTAGCGAGCTTTCATATTTGCAACAACAAAGATTATCACTGGAATATGCAATTAACCTTTACCAAGCAACCGCAGGAGACATATTTAAAAATGAAAATAAAAAATAAAAAAATTAATGTTAAGATGTTAATCGGCATATCAATAATTACTTTGGTATTTTTGTTGAGTTTTTATTGGTTAAAAAATAGACCAACAGCCCATAAAAAACTACCACAAAAAACAGAATCAGTAGTTACAGTAAAACTCTTACAGCAGCAAAACTATCAGATGAAAATATCAAGCATAGGACAGGTTTATGCAAAAAAACAAATTGACATTAAGTCACAATTAGCAGGGAAAGTAATAGCTGTGCATAAGAATTTTTTTATAGGTGGTATCGTCAAAAAAGAAGAGGTTGTGGTGCAAATTGAAAAAAAAGATTACGAGATTAAAAGAATCCAGGAACAGGCTAAACTATCAAAAGCAAAATTAGATTGGCAACAAGAATTGGGACGACAAAAAATTGCCCGCCAAGAATACAAGTTATTAGAAAAAGAGTTAAAAGGCTCACAAAAAAAATTAGTCTTGCGTCGACCTCAATTAGCCTCTTTCAGAGCATCCTTAAAATCAGCACAGGCTGCCTATAATTTGTCCCAGTTAAACCTCCAAAGAACATCAATTAAAGCCCCATATGACCTCATAATTCAAAAAATATTTACCAATATTGGAGCCACAGTTAGAACATACGATAGTATTGCTACCATCAACGGCACCGATAAATATTTATTAAAAAGTAATATTACCCAAAAACAAAGAAATCAATTAGACCATAAAAAAAGAGAGGTGATGTTTAGCCATTTAGATAGAGAAAATCAAAGTAAACCATATGAGGCAACCCTAATATCTGTTGCCCCCCAATTAGATTCTAAATCAAAATTAGTGCAAATAATAAGTGAAATTAACGATCCTTTAAATCTAAAACAACAACATAAAAATGCACATAGGGTATTTATAGATTCTTTGATGAGAGTAAATGTGAAAGGCAAGATTTTGCAAAATGTATATATTATTGACTCACAACATATAAGCAACGATGGGACAATTCAAACCGTAGACAAAAAAAATATCTTAAAAATTATCAAAGTGCAAGTTTTAGACTTAGACAAAAACAAAACCATAATAAGCTCACAGAACATTCCACTGGGCACATTTATGGTTACGAGTCACATCAGTATTCCTGTCGAGGGAATGAAACTTAGCATAAAAAAAGATAAAAAATAAAATGAAGCACCAAGAGACTGACTTAAAATAATTGATAATTCAAAGTTAATAATTAAAAATTCATGTCCCTTGACTTTTGCAAAGATCTCTATTAAATTCTCATAATCAATTGTAACAAATTCTGTTTGTATTTTTTATAAGGTGGATACTTCAAACTTGTTTCAAACCAATTTGAGCGATGTAAAATACTTTTATGGTGTGAAAAGCACTCAAAACCCGCCTTGCCGTGATAACTACCAAAACCACTATTGCCAACCCCACCAAATGGTAAATTAGAATTTGACAAATGCATTACACTGTCATTAATCGCCCCACCACCAAAAGATATTTGTTGCAAAATTTTATCTATTTGTTTTTTATTATTGCCATAAATATAACAGGACAATGGTTTTTCTCGTTCTTTGATTTTTGATATAACATCATCAAGATTTTCAAAAGTGATGACAGGTAAAATTGGACCAAAAACTTCATCCTGCATAATTTTATCATCAAATGTAATATTTTCTAAAATTGTCGGTGATATATATCTGTGGTTTTTGTTGCACTCACCACCATAATAGATTTTACTTTCATCAATTAGTTTTTGTAATCTTTGAAAATTATTATTGTTGATGATTTTGACAAAACTATCTTGGTTATAAAACTCATTATTTTTTTCAAATTGTTGTTTTAATTCGTTTAAAAAATCTTTTTCAATTGATTTATCTACCAAAATATAATCAGGTGCCACACAGGTTTGTCCGGCATTTAAAAATTTCGCCCAGATAATTCTTTTAACAGATATTTTTAAGTCACAATCTTTGAGAACAAAAGTAGGGCTTTTGCCACCGAGCTCTAAGGTTATGGGGCTAAGATTTTTGGCAGCTGCTTGATAGATTATTTTACCCACCGCTGTGCTGCCTGTAAAAAATATCTTATCAAACCGATGTTTTAAAATCTCTGTTGTCTCGTCAATTCCGCCCTCAATAACAGCTAAAAAACCACTGGCAAAATTTTGATTGATAATCTGTGCCATAATTTTTGAGGTTCTATTTGGCAATTCACTTGGTTTTAAAATAACAGTGTTGCCAGCAGCCATCGCAGATACAAGCGGAATAAGTGATAAAGCATAAGGATAATTCCAAGCACCTATTACTAATACACAGCCTAAAGGTTCTGGTATTATATAACTTTTACCAGGATAATTAGCCAGATTAGTCGGCACTTTTTTAACCTTGCTCCATTTTGATAAATTTTTAATTGATAGATTTATTTCATGATAAATTTGTGATAATTCTGCCATATAGGTCTCAAATTCTGATTTAGCAAAATCCTCATAAATAGCCGCATATAAATCTTTTTCATTTTTTTGCAAAAGCTGTTTTAATTTTTTTAACTGCTCGGCTCTAAATGAAATATCTGATGTTTGTCCGGTATTAAAAACATCCTGTTGTTGTTGAATAATTTTTGTGATGTTAAGCATATATTGAGACCTTTGCATAATCAAATAATTTTCCATTTGTTTTTTCTTAAAACCATTTTTTTAGTTTTTTTGCCAGATTAAATCATTTTTTGTCAATTTTTTGTAAAATATTAGCATATTTTGCCTA
>QNFE01000003.1 GCA_003645455.1 Gammaproteobacteria bacterium
AAGAAAATAGCGCATATTTTGTTAAAAAATGAGGAAAATAACTAGTTATTTGACGAGTTTTTTGACAAAATAGGTGCATTTTATTGTTTTTATAAATTGTGCTTGAATTATGCAAAGGTCTCTTATTATAAAAACTTGGAATTATTATTGACTTGGCAACTAAAGACATACCTTTAACTTTATGCAAAAATTCTCTTATTTGCAAAATAATATGGCTCTTGTGGGGGCAGGATGTCCTTCTATTGTTAAGTTTTTATCATCATGGTCTAAGAAATCTACTAACGATTCAAACTCACACCACTTTGTTGCTCTTTGCTCATCTGTGGTTGTTTGCTTTATATCTATCACTTCTATTTCTTTAAAACCTATTCTACCTAACCATATTTTTAACATAGATATGCTTGGAATGAACCAAACGTTCCTCATTTTTGCATAACGATCATGGGGCATAAGAAGTTGTTTTATGTCGTCTTCAATAATTAGAGTTTCTAAGATTAAAACTCCTTTTGGTTTTAAAAGGGTCTTTAAGTGTTCTAAAAAAATAATGGGTGATTTGGTGTGATATAACACCCCCATTGCGAATATTTTGTCAAATTTTGTCCAATTTTTTGGAGTTTGCTCTAATTTTACTGGCAAGGTGCAAATATTTTTAATATTATAAAAATGCTGTAAGAGTAAAAATTGCATATTAAATAGAACCATAGGCTCAATTCCTACAGCAAAACGGACATTTTTTCCAGCAAAACGGAAAAGATGATAACCATTATTGGAACCTACATCCAAAACAATATCATTATCCATATTTCCTAATTTTTTTATAATTCTGTTAAATTTTAAATCAGCTCTCCACTCTGCATTTATTTTTAAATCATTGATTAAAAAAGGTCCTTTTCGCCAGGGCATAAAAATTTTAAAAATATTTTCCATCTCTTGTTTGTTGATAAAAGCCTTATCAAAACAGATAGTTGGAGAATCTGTATCTAATATTATTTTACTGGTTTTTATTTTTTGAATGTCATCAATAACTATCTGCCATTTTTTATAATCACCATGATTTTTGGTTGATAAGGCATCTATACAAATGTTATAAAAATCCTGCGACAGGTTTAATTTTTTGCTAATTTTTTGAAAATATTTTATAATCATTTAAAATAACCTATAAAAAACTTTAACTTTTTGTTGTTATTCTTTGTTTTATATAGTATTATACGAACTTTAAAAGTAAACAAAAAATACAGATGAACAATATACAAAAACCTAAAACTGGTTTCTCTCGTCTTTTTGCGGCAGCGAAATACTCCATCAAGGGTTTAAAATTCACCATAAGAGACGAAGAAGCTTTTAGGTTAGAGATATATGTTAGTATAATTTTAATTCCTTTGGCGATTTATTTGTCAAAAACAAAAATTGAGTTGATTTTAATGATCGCTGTTATTTTTTTAGTTTGGATAGCGGAGCTTTTAAATACTGCTATTGAAGCTGTCGTTGATAAAACTGGTGAGGACATTCATCCTTTGGCAGAGAAAGCAAAAGATGTAGGATCGGCGGCAGTTTTTACAGCTATGGTTTTGTTGGCTTTTGTTTGGTTTGTTATTTTGGTATGAATGTTGTTTTGTATCATCCACAAATACCGCCAAATACTGGCAATATAATTAGATTATGTGCTAATATACCTGCGTATTTGCATTTGATAAAACCATATGGGTTTTTATTGGATCACAAAAATGTGCGAAGAGCAGGTTTGGATTATCATGATTTGACGCAAATTAAGGAACATGAAAGCTGGGACGAGTTTTTGCAAAGCGTAGATAAAGAAGTTAATATCTATACAGTTAGCACCAAAGGCAAAACTATTTATACTCAACCTGATTTTCAAGATAGTGATTATTTTATTTTTGGATCCGAAATATCTGGATTACCAAAAAAAATAAGAGAGGGGTTTAAAAGTCTAGTTATTCCAATGAGAGCGGGATCTAGATCAATTAATCTGTCAAATAGTGTCGCTATTGTATTATATGAAGTTAAAAGGCAGTTAAGTTTTTATTAAATTTATTGAGAGTAAAAAACATTATGAATAAAATTATTGACAACAAAAAACTATATATATTTCTGTGTGCTTTTGTTATTGGCACTTTTACAGGCTGTGGTGGTGGCATAGAAGAGGATGCAGAGGGTGGCGATGAAGAGATAACTTTTTATGAAGAGGAGGGATATTCTTGTTTTGATAAAGAATCAGAAGAATATGATTCCTTTTTAGATGAAATGGAGTTAGATCGTGACTATATAGACTCTTTGCCTGATGGCGAACAAGAGATAGAATACGATGAAGACGATGAAGAGGCTTATAGCCCTATTCAAGATAAAGCAGATCTTGGAGCCTCTATATGTTTGCTTGAGTCTGATGAGCTTGAAGTAGAAATTGAAGAAGAAGAGGAATCAGAGGAGCTTGAAGTTACAGCGGAGAGTATTGCAGAATCAGGTAAGTATATCCTATTATCACAAAAATTCTTCTTGTCCAATAGGTTACAGAGTTCTTTAAATGCTGTTAATCGTGCCATTAAATTAAATCCATATTCAGCATTAGGTTATCAAATTCGCGGTAGCATTTTCTATAAAGCTCGTTTTTTATCTAAGGCTAAAAAAGCATGGGAGAAAGCCATTGAGTTGGACCCAACCTTATATAGAGTCCGAATGCATCTGGAGACAATTTATTTTTAAACTAATGATAAAAAATAACAACAATATGATAAAAACTTTATTTGTCGCTATGTTAGTGCTATTTTCAGGTAGTGCCAATTCTACTATGTATAATTTTCAGAGTTCACAAGAATTGGCACAAAATCGTTATAATCGTCACCTGGAATCACAACTGTCATCAAGAATTAAAAGGATTGTCGGACACAATGGTTTTGTTATCCATGTTTTTGCGACATTAAACCCCACTCAGAAGAAAAAAATAACAAAGAATAAGAAGAATTATAAGAATAAAATATTGTTAATAAACGATCAAATCGCACATTTGTCTGCCAACAACAGTAATTCTTCTCAACACAACAACAGATCGTCATCAAAATTACCAGGAATGCCTGACAAAAGATTTAATGTTGCTACTGCACAAAATCAGAATCGAGGTGTTGCCGGATTTTTATTAGACGGATTATTTGAAAAAAATCCAATAAATGAGCCATTGTTCCATGATTTGATCGTCATGGATACAAAGCAACTACTCAACCAAAATAGAAATAGATCACCTGGTGTCCCAGATAATGCAAATATACCCCATATAAATAATTCACCACAGGTTGGGTTAAAATCTTTACCAGGATTTGAGATGCATGCAGACATCCCAATGACTTCTAAAAAAAACAATCCACCGAACGATAAAATTAAAGCCTTAAAAAACATAAAAAGAATGTATCAACAAAAAAGTAAACTAAAGCCTAAAACCAAAAACCGTCTTCATAGAAATTATTATGGCGTAAAATCTGTCAAGATTGATGTTTTGCTTGACGAAAGTGTAAGCCTTGAAAAAGAAGAATTTATCTCACACCTTATTATTGAGCGAGCAAAACTTTTAAAAAATCCTGCTAATTCTTTGAGCATTGTTCGTGCCCGTTTTGACTATAAAACATGGTCAAATGGTTATATTCCTCCTCCTATTATTTTTTCACAACCACCAATAATAAGAAAGCCCATAGTTATTCAGCAACAACAATCGCCCCCCCCACAGATTATAAAAATAGAGCCTGCAAAACAAGAAATAGTTAAAAAAATATATCCAGAAATACAATTGCCAGAATTTATAAAATATTGGTGGATAGGGTTGTTGATTATATTATTTATATGGTTTGTAAGTCACAGATTAAACATCAGAAGATCTGATGAGCAACATCGTAGAATGCAAGAAATGATGATGTTGCAAAACAAATCCCAGGTAAGGTATATTAATTGAATCACAGTTATTATGATAAAACAAACACCACAATATAGATTAAAATATTATACAGTAATATTTTTGTGCTTGTTGTGGCAAAACACTGATGCTGAGATTATAGTTCAAAAATATGGTGTGGATGCCAACGTAAATCAAAGATTTAATTCCAACATGGAAAGACGCCTTTCAATACCCATTAAAAAACTTCTTGGTAATAATAGTTTTATCGTTCAAGTTGATGCCAATCTTAAAAATGTGCAAAAAACAAAAGTCATAAATTTGCCATCAAAACCTGTTAATAACAATACCTACCATCCTGCATTAGATTTATACATAAACGATCAATTTGCTCCCAAAATAAACCAAAAATATTCTCCGGTGTATCCTGGTATAAACTCCATGGATTCAATAAATAAAACAGAATCTAATCACATATACGATTCTTTACAGATGGGATCAGAACCAGATAATGTCATTGACTTCCCTAACCCTAATATTGTTGATAATAATGGTAGCTTTTCACAAAATATGCTACTACCTGGCATACAAATAACAAATTCAAGTAAGTATAATTTATCGCCACAACAAAACAGGCAATTGCAAACCTATCAAAAATATCAAAAAGCTCAAGCATTGCAAAGAATCAATAAACTTCGTCAAAAAACAAAAAAAAACTATAAATTAATAGGAACTTCAATTAAAGTAGATAGATTAAAAATAAATGTTCTTATTGACGAAAATGTTGATTTTGAAAAAGAAGAAATTATTAGAAACCTAATCATAACACAAACGAATTTATCTTTTGATAGAGGTGATTCCTTGGAATTAATTAGAACCACTTTCCCAAATGCTATTGATAATAATAAGCATAAAAACCAACAAAATGCCAATGCGAGATATAGGCAAAATTATTTACAACCTACGATTGCGCCTGTGCCCAGTCAACAATACCCCCCACAACCTATTGTGTTGCCTCAACCCCAACCACAACCACAACCACAGATTCAAATCGATAGACAAAATTATCAACCTTCTTTGTTTGACTACTCAGGCATAACCTCTTTACAATTTTTTGACATTAAAAATTTTTTAATAGATTATTGGTGGTCTGGAATACTTTTATTAGTTTTTATCATATATTATTTTAACAAAAAATCATCCCAAAGAAGATTTAATAACGATGATTATTTTTATAATTTTGCTAACTCGCAGGCGACTCCTGATCTACTAATACATCGTAGTCAACCTCAAATTATAGCCGAGCCTCAAACTAAAATTATAAATCCGCAACAAAAACCACCTTATCAGAAAACCTCATCACAGAGAGAAAGATCCTTAGTTAAGGAATATCATGGTAATAGCAATGGTCATGATCGTAAAACTACCGAGGCCTTGAATAAATTAAAAGAATCCGTTTATAAAGATGAGTTGGTTAATTTGATTATATCACAACCTGCAAATTTTACGGAGCAAATCCAAGAATGGATAAATTCAAATTCCAAACAGGCAAAAAAATACATCATAACTGCTTATGCTTTATTAGGTGAAGGGATTTTTAACGGTGTGTTTAACAAATTGAGTGACGATGATAAGGCTTCTCTTAATAATGCTGTGTTAGAGTATAAAAAAAGCACCAGCAATTCTGATTTTCAAAGGCATTCAAGAGAGCTTTATAGGTTATTTAGTTGTAACATTATGTCAAGACCAAACAATGCCTCTGGTTTATCAATGCCGTTTGCATTTTTAGAAAAAATGAATAATTCTCATATAAAGTATTTAATAGAAAATGAAAATTACAAAATAAAAGCCTTAGTTTTGTCTCAATTAAATAGTAAAAAAGCCGCCCAAATTATTAGCGACTATGAAGACCGAGAACGCAGCTTAATTGCAATAGAAATTAGTAATTTTAGAGAATTGCCAATTGCAACTTTCAGACAAATAGCTACACGCCTAGCAAAACAATCCAAAAAAATCCCAAGTTTTAATAATGTGTTGGTTGATGGAGTTGAATTATTAGTGAATATGTTAGGACAATTAGATGAGGGTCGTGAAAAAATGATTCTAAATTCTATTAAAAGTTACGATCCAAATTTATTTTTCAAAATTAAGCAACACTACTTAAATTTTAATGATCTGACAAAGCTACCAAATATTGCATTAAAAAACTTAATAGGTGCCGTAGATAGAAGAATGCTTGCCACGGCATTAAGTGGTGCTGATGGAGATATAGTTCAAAGATTTTTACAGGTTTTAAGTGAAACATCTGCCAATGCACTTAAATATACTTTAAAACAAATTGGCAATCCTAGCTCCGATGAAACATTAAAAGCGAAACAATTGATTTCATCACAAGCACGCCACATGTTAAAATCAGGGCTATTGAAAAATCCTGTCGTATGAAAATTTTTATATTGATATTGTTGCTATTTTCAAATAGTGCAATAGCATGGAAAAATTTTGAAAACATAAATGTCCCAAAAATAATAAAACCAGACGCTAAACAAAGATTATTGTTAAAAAAGGGCATAACAGCAATACAAAAAGATAATCTCAAAGAAGCTTTAAATAATCTTGTGCCCATAGCAGATATGGGTTATCTCAAAGCATCAGTGAGTTTAGCAAAATACCTATATAAATCAAAGCATATGAAGCTATTCAAGTTATCCCATAAATATCATTATATAGCAGCAAAACACAATATGTGGCAAAGTCAAGTGGTTATATCATATGCTTACCTACAAGGAGACTACACAAAAAAAAATTTTTTAATGGCAAGGTATTGGTTGGATAAGGCAGCTTATAATGGAGGTGGCTCTCAGATAGATTCTTTGTATGAGAAATTAAATCAAATCTCTTATAAGCAGGCTAAAATACTGATAGAACAAAAAAAATACAATGCGGCTGAGAAAATTTTAAAACCCATGGCAAAGATAAGATACAAAAACAGCAAATCTTTGTTAAATAGCATCCAAAAAATTGGCAAAAATGGAGAGAAAAAACAAAAAATAGTAGAAAAATTGAATACAAATAATGGTAAAAAAAAGCAAGCAGCAACACAATATCATCTTGCCATTACATATCTAAAAGACAAAAATATTTCAAAAGAAAAACAACAACGGGCATTAAAATTATTAAAAAAATCAGGTGCTCCTGGAAACTCTTCTGCTCAGTTTAAGTTAGGGCTTATAATGTTAAAAGGTGATCTCATAAAACAAGACATAAAACAAGGAATTCACTGGTTAAGAATGAGTGCCGAACAAGAAAATAAAGATGCTCAGTATACTCTGGGAGTGTATTATATATCAGGAACTAAAATTCCAAAAGATGATTATGAAGCTCACAGGTGGTTCAAACGTGCATCTAATAATGGTCATATAAAAGCCACCCATAATCTTGGTATAACATATCTATACGGTATAGGGGTATCATCTGACAAGCCAAAAGCCATGTATTGGCTCAACAAAGCTAAAAAAAATGGCAATTATAAATCGTCCCAAATATTAAAAAATCAAAATAATAATAGGGCATCATACAAGGAAAATAAAAAATATAAAAATCATAAAACACATGACAAAAAAGAAATTTACGAAGCAGTTAAGGGTCATAATTGGTTTTCAAGCATAAAGGGTAGCGATAAGTATAGCCTGCAATTGTTAGTAGCTTTTAATTTCGATACTTTGTTAAAATTCTTAAAACAAAATAATATAAAATCGTCATATTTTCATTATAGCCGTAAAACAGATCAGTCCCAAAAACAACATATTTTAATCTATGGTATTTTTGATGATTATGAGAGCGCTTTTGCTTATGCTAAAAAAATATCAAATGATTTTAAAAAATTTAAACCATGGGTTAGGAAAATATCTGCAATTGAGGATGAGACAAAATTATAAAAACATGAATAATAACAGCAATAATAAAAATCTATTGATAGATAAGTTTAACCGTCCAATAAAATATTTAAGGATTAGTGTCACGGATAAATGTAATATGCGTTGTTTTTATTGCCTACCAAAGGATTATAGAGATTTTACAGTTCCAGAGCGTAGGTTGAATTTTATTCAAATTGAAAAAATTGTGAATGCTTTTGCAAATCTTGGAGTGCAAAGTGTGCGCTTAACCGGAGGTGAGCCTTTGGTTCGTGCTGGAATTTGTGATCTTGTGCGAACCATAAAAAACAATAAAAACATCACGGATCTTTCAATGAGTACCAATGCGAGTTTATTGATAGATAAGGCTTATGATTTGAAACAAGCAGGTTTGGATAGATTAAATGTCAGTTTGGATTCTATGAATCCCAAAACTTTCCATGATATAACCTGTGGTTTTAAATTATCAGATACATTAAATGGATTAGAGGTGGCTAAAAAAGAGGGCATAACTCCCATTAAAATAAACATGGTCATTATGAGGGGCATCAACGATAATGATATAGATAATATGATAGAATACTGTATGGAGAATAAATTTGTTTTAAGGCTTATTGAGGCTATGCCTGTTGGTATAGGAGGTCGCAAAGCACGCGATTATTATATCAATCTTAACGAGGTGATTGACGATTTAAAACAAAAATATAATTTAATAAAAACAGAATTTATGGGTTCTGGTCCTGCAAAATATTATAAAATAATGGACACTAATTTTAAAATTGGCTTCATAACACCAATATCACAACATTTTTGTGATGCTTGCAACAGAGTAAGGCTTTCGGTGGATGGAATGTTGTATCTATGCTTAGGGGAGGATAATAAAGTTGATCTGAGACGGCATTTGATGCAAAATATATCCGATGATGGTTTGGAGCAAATTATCAAAGATGCTATATTAAAAAAACCAGAGAAGCATACTTTTTCAAAAGAATCAACAACATATAGACCCATGTCTTTTACTGGAGGTTAATATTGTTATGAATAAACAGCAATACTGGGATAATATCTATGACAACAAAAATCATAATGAGTTAAGTTGGCACCAAAGCATGCCAAAAATATCGTTAGATCTTATCAAAAAAACAAAAATAAAAAATCATATTATGGATATAGGAGGAGGAGCATCGAGTCTATTAGATAATTTGTGTGAAGCAGGATATGATAATTTATCAGTTCTTGATATATCACAGAGCGCTATAAAAAAGCTTCGTCTGAGATTGGCAAAATTTAATACAAAAATTACTTACTATGTATGTGATATTACCAAATTCAAAGTAAAAAATAATGAATATAATCTATGGTATGATAGGGCAGTTTTTCATTTTTTAATTCATCAACAGGACAGAAAAAAATATCTAACAATATTAAAAAATACACTCAAAAAAAAAGGTTTTGTTATCATAGCAACTTTTAACAAAAATGGACCTAACATGTGTAGCGGTTTAGAGATAAGAAAATATGACCAAACAAAAATCTGCCAAGAAATGGGTGATGATTTTAAATTGATAACAGCAATTGATGAAAATCATCTAACCCCATCAGGGGCAACCCAAACATTTGGTTATTTTTTATTCCAATATTTGTAATTTTTATGCAAAAAATAATTTTTATAATTCTATTGTTTTTATTATTGACCTTGCAATATAGATTTTGGTTTGGTAAGGCAAATTATAATCAGTTACAAGATCTGCAAGAGCGCATAGAGACATTAAACCAACAGATAGAGACAATGAACAAGCAAAATAGAGAATATGGAGCAAAAGTGCAATTACTAAAAAAAAGACTTGATGCGGTTGAGGAATATGCTCGATATGAATTACATATGAAAAAGAAAAATGAAGAATTTTATCCGCTTGATAAAAATCTTGCAAAATGATTACAGCCATAATTCCTGCCGCAGGGTGTGGGCAGAGAATGAAAAACAAAACCCCAAAACAATATTTAAAAATTGCTGATAAAACTATTTTAGAGTGGAGTTTGCAAGAATTTATATCTCATCCAAAAATAGATAAAATAATAATCGCTATCAACAAAAATGATAATTTTTTTAAAACAACTAATCTTATAAACATCAAAAAAATAACAACCTGCATCGGGGGAGATAGTCGTTTTGATAGTGTTTATAATGCGATGAGAACGATAAAAAACGAGGACGATAATTATTTTGTGATAGTGCATGATGCCGCTCGTCCGTTATTTAACAAAAAAGATTTAAACAATTTATTAGAGGCAAAAAATGATAGTGGAGCGATTCTTGTTGCCAATATTAATGAGACTGTAAAAAAAGTTATCAATGGCAAAATTCAAAAAACTCTCAATAGGGACAACTTATACCGGGCTTTAACACCACAATTTTTTAAACTTAGCTTATTAAAAAAAGCCTTTGAAAATGCCAAAAATAAAAAAATAAATATAACGGATGAATCGATGGCAGTTGAAAATTTAGGAGTTAATCCTGCGATTATCATAGGAGATGCCAACAATATAAAAATCACGACCAAAGAAGACTTAGATTATGCGAAAGAATTACTAATTTCATCGTAGCGGACGAAAATAATTAATAATTAACAGTTATTAGTTAATAGTGAACGGACAACCAAAATCCTCCACACAACAAAAATCCCACAAAACCAAAAAACCCCGTCATTGCGAGGCGGACGGAAAAATGATGTAATATCAAGCACTTAAACCGCCACGGCAATCTCTTGAGGGGATAACGGACACCCAAAGAGATAACCACGGCAGTTGATTGCACCAGTTCCTCTTTTCTCTCCGTCTGCCTCGTTATGACGGTTTTTTTTAGATTTAGAATAGAGTTTTTAATTCTCAATTATCCATTCTCAATTTTCAATTATCCTCGTCTGCCTTGTTTTAAATTCCACCTTTTAAATTATTTTTTGCTATAATATCAGTTTTTTAAAAAATATAATAAAATGCAAACAATAACATTAAACATAAACGATGATTATATGCAAAATTTTAAAACCATCTTAAAAGCTTTGCCAAAAAACAAAATCACAATAGCAAAAAATGAAGACGAATTATTTTTATCAACCTTAAAAAATAATCACAAAAAAGATTATGTCAATAAAAATGAAATTTTTGAAGCACTATCGGTTAAATCTTAATGCAGATAAGATATGAAAAAAAGTTATTAAAAGACATCAAAAAACTAAACAACGACAAATTAAAACAAAAACTAAAAACTATTTTTGAATTATTTGAAACTCAAAACACAATGGAGACAATTCAAAATATAAAAAAATTAAAATCACACGAGAACTATTATAGATTAAAAATATCAGATTACAGACTTGGTTTTCACTATCAAAATAACATTATCACAATAATCCGCATACTTCACCGCAAAGACATTTATAAAAAATTTCCATAATAAAGACAAAAAGTAATTTTTATCTTGGCAGGTTATGATATTGGCGGTTTGTTTTGGTTAAATATGCGAATTATATCAATACAATCATCGGTTTGGTTTATTCTGTAAATTATAGTATAACCTTTATATATCATATTTCTGACATTTTGATTATTGAAATATATTTACTTTCTATGTTTGTATGGAAAGTTTGGTATGTCATCAATCGCCTCATCTAATTTATCTTTAAAATTTTTACAAGCAGATAAATTATCATAAGCAATATAATATGAGACCCTTGCATAAATCAAGCACAATTTATAAAACACATAAAATGCACCTTTTCATAGCAAAAATTCGTCAAAGGGAATTACCATATTCCTCATTTTTGCTATAAAAATGCACTATTTTCTGCATTCTTCTAAACAGCACTTGATTTATGCAAAGGTCTCATTCTAAAATTTGATAGAGATTTTCCTCGTGCCTACGAGACCGTCTGATTTTCATATTTGGCATTTAATTTATGCAAAAAATCTTTCATATTTTTGTCGTATTGTGCTTTTGAGTGCATAACAACTTTACCGCTATCAATATCTTTTAAGTCTTGATGAAGTTGTTTTTGTCGTGCATAAAAATATGGGTCTGCTTTTAGATTATCATCTCTTTCTATTTTAATATAATCGCCATATTTTGCCACAATAGTCAGAAAATCTTGCATAAAATTATCTTTGACTTGAAGTTTTAAAGTTTGCATAAAATAATAGTTTTTAAAAAATTAAACCACAATAACACAAAAAATTAAATCATTCAAAAATCTCGTGTTATAATACCAATTTTTTAATTTTAAAAATATAATGTTATCAATAACCATAAACAACCAAACAATTGAAAATTTTTATAAAAAAGATTGTCAAAATAATCAAAATAAATTCATTGATAATTTAATAGGTTATATTGAAAATTATAAAATAAAACAAAGCATAACAACAGGTTTGCATCAAGCACAGCTCATAAAAAATGGCAAATTAGAAAAAATAGATTTAAAACAAGCCTTAAGGAAGCTCTAAATAACTACGATAATCATTAAAACAGCCACTATGCACTTGACTTGCAATTTTTTAAAAAAGCCCACAGAACCTTGCTATAATGGCCTTTAAAAAAAATCACAATTAAATAAATTGACTATTTTTCTAATCACCGCAGTTATTCAGAACTTCCTTAAATGCCATATAAAATAATACCAACCCCTGAATTTATAAAAAATGTAAAAAATCTACGCAAAAAATTCAAAAACATAAAAACAGATATTGAAAACCTGAGTTTGAAGCTTGAAAACAACCCAACAATTGGCACTAAATTATCAACAAACACTTACAAAATAAGATTAAAAAACAGCGATATTAATAAAGGAAAAAGCGGAGGATATAGAGTCATAACATACATTGTCAATCAGCAAAACGAAATAATTTTATTAACAATTTATGCCAAGTCAAACCAAGAAATAATAACGGACTCAGAAATTGAAAAGTTGATAGACAATACCAACAACTAACCCTTAAAACCAGCTGATTTTAAAAAACAAGATATTACCTTGTTTTAAATTCCCCTTTTAAATTATTTTTTGCTATAATATCAATTTTTAAAAAAAACATAACAAAATGCAAACAATACAATTACAAATTGAAGATAAAAATATTGAAACATTTTTAACTATTTTAAATAATCTAAAAACTAATTTAATAAAAAATCTTACAATATCAAATGCAACAACTGAAAACTTAACCAAAAAATATCAAAACTCACCACAATTCACAAAAGATAAAATTTATTTTCAATCTTGCTTAGATGACATTAACAACAACAAATCAAAACTATTAAAAGAAAACGAATATCAAACCCAAATAACTGATTTTGAAGAAAAATTAAAATCAAAATATGCAGATAATTAAAAGCACTCAATATCTAAAAAAACTGCAAATTATCATGGAATATATTGCAAAAGATAATTTATCAAGAGCATTAAAATTTAGAAAAAGTTTAGATGATGAAATTGATAACAACATAATAAATATGCCATTCAAATATCGCAAATCAATATGAGAGATTTAATATTCAAAGGTTATGTAATTCCATATAAAATTGAGACTAACAACAATCGCATAATTATAATAGGTATAAATAAATACAAACTAAATTTATAATTTATAACTATGAAAACAATTAAAACAACAACAGGATTAGTGCAAACAATGAGAGAAATCCGCGACAAATATAGTTGCGAGATTTTGCCTATGTCGCTAACCTAAAAAAATTCCCGTCATTGCGAGGCGGACGGAAAAATGGTGTAATATCAAGCACTTAAACCGCCGTGGCAATCTCTTGAGGGGATAACGGAAACCCTGCGAGATAACCACGGCAGTTGATTACACCAGTTCCTCTTTTTTCTCCGTCTGCCTCGTTATGACGGATTCTTTTTTTGTTTGGCAAAAATATAAAAATTAGTTATTTCGCAATTCCACATAGTGGAAACAAGCTCTAAAAACAGAACAAAAAAAACAACAACAAAAACCAAAAAAGTTTATAATAGATGATTTTTTAAAACCGGAGCAATTTATGAAAAAAGTAATTTTTATTTTAAGTTTATTTTTAACTAACCTATTGTTCGCCTATCAGTATGACCCTTTAAAAGCAGTTATGGCATATGACGCACAAAAAAAAGGTGATTATAAAAAAGCAAGCGTATTGTGGAAGCAAAGTTGTGATGAAGGTAATGCAAATGGTTGTTTTAATCTTGGGTCATGTATGACAATGGCAAAGGTGTTAGACAAGATAAAGTAAAAGCTATCATGCTCTACAAACAAGCCTGTGATGGAAGAGATGCCATGGGTTGCTTTAATCTTGGGTTGATGTATAGTAAGGGACAAATTTTAAAGCAAAATTTAGTAAAAAGTAAATTTTATGTTGGCAAGGCATGCGATTTGGGGCATCAACGAGGGTGTGAAGCCTACAAAAAACTCAACGAGCAAGGAATAAGTTCTGCCCCTATAAACGGTAGTGGCGACAACATAACAGATAATTTTAAAAATGCGATGACTTATTATAAAGCTGAAAATTTTTCACAAGCTTTGATTTATTTTGAAAAATCTTGCAATGATGGTAAGTTTATATCTTGTAATAATGCAGGTGGCATGTATCGGCTGGGGGAAGGCACAACTAAAAATCATCAATCTGCTTTGAATTTATTTGAAAAGGCTTGTAATGGCAAGACTTATATAGGTTGTTATAATTTGGCAGAGATGAACCTTTTAGGACAAGAAGTAAAAATAAATAAAAACACTAGGGGTGAGGGATTTAAACTTCTAATATATTCTTGTGATACTGGTAATCATGGTTTGTCTTGTTATAAGTTAGGAACATTGTCAGAGAATGCAAAAGATGAAAAAATGCAAGGTTTAAGCCAGTTTTATTTTAAAAAATCTTGTAAATTAGGACATAAAGAATCCTGCGGTAAAATATCAACAGAGTGATTATTAGGTTTTTAATTATGTAGATATGCTTTGCAAAATTTCAATATCTTTGCGGATTAGGTTGTTGATAGTTTTATTTAATGAAAAATTTGCCTTGCTATTTTTGTTTTTGTTTATAAAAAATTCTTTGTTTTCTTTGTCAAGGTAAATCGGAATATCTAATTCATTTTCAGGGCGATAAAATTTACCTTGTTCGGCATCAGTAAAATCATATTCTTTTTTCATTTTTTGCACCTTTGATAGTAATGGTTTTTTTCATTTTTGGTTGCGAGCCTTGCACTTATAATACGAACGATTTCAAATTTATCAAAACCTCTGTATGTATGTGCCATAACCACAATTAA
This sequence comes from Gammaproteobacteria bacterium, assembly GCA_003645455.1. Taxonomy (GTDB): domain Bacteria; phylum Pseudomonadota; class Gammaproteobacteria; order QNFE01; family QNFE01; genus QNFE01. The sequence goes on from QNFE01000003.1 coordinate 15,108, forward strand.
ATTATTTTTTGTTTTTCCTAATATAATCCATCTGTCTTCATTTTGAGAGTTTTCATTGTCCTGCTTATTTAATGAAAAAGGATCAGAAAATACAGACAAAGCATCCTCAAAAGAGATTTTGTGTTTTTTTAAATTACTTGTTGCTTTTTTATTGTCCCATTCAAATTTCATCATAAAACTGCAAACAAGAAAAATTGACTACTATACCTTAATACTTTAATTTTTGCAAATATCTTTATCTGACCGAGAAAAAATATTATTGCGATTTTACAACTTTTAATTTTTGTTTTTGCTATTATGGTTATTTTACATTATAAAACATTAGGTAAAAATTATGCAAACCGCTAAACTTTTTTTAAATGGCAATAGTCAAGCCGTTCGTTTTCCTAAATCATATAACTTTAAAACAGACAAAGTGTATTTAAAAAAAGTGCCACAGGGTGTGCTTTTGATGCCAGCTGAAAACAATAATGATGATAATATATGGGATAAATGGCAGAAAAATTTAGACGAGTTTAGTTCTGATTTAAAAATTAAAAGAGAGCAGAATAAAACACAACAAAACAGAGCGAAAATAGATGAGTTATTTGCTTGATACAAATATCTGCATTTATATTATCAACAATAGTTATAAAGAGGTTGTAGATAAGTTTAAAACAATTGCAATAGGCGATATTCATATCTCATCAATTACTGTCTCGGAACTTTTTTATGGAGTGCATAAAAGTAAAAATAAAGATGATAATTTAATCAAATTAGACAACTTTCTTAATCCTTTTGAAATTCTTGTTTATGACAAAAAAGCATCACAAACTTATGGTTCTCTTCGTGCAAAATTAGAAAAAACAGGCAATGTTATAGGGTCGCTTGATATGTTAATAGCATCATCTGCCATCAGCCAAAATTTTACTTTGGTAACAAACAATGAAAAAGAGTTTAATCGTATTGGCAATTTAAAAATTGAAAATTGGATTGAAAAATAAAATATGTATACTGACACAATAATAAAAGATGTTTGGAAAAATAAAGATGAATATTTAAAAAATCATTCATATAACATTGACAACATAATCAAAGACTTGATGCAAAAACAAGAATTATCCAAGAAAAAATTTTATACTTTGCAAGAGTTGCCACAGAAGTCTGCGAATATAAAAAAACAAAATCAAGCACAATAAAAAAGGTTAAAATATGTTAAAAATAGGTTATGGAATAGATACCCATGCTTTTATGGAAGGCGATAATATAGTATTAAATGGTATAAAAATCAAACACAATAAAGCGATAAAAGCTCACTCAGACGGTGATGTTGCTATCCATTCGTTATGTGATGCAATCTTAGGGGCAAGTGCATTGGGGGATATTGGCGATTATTTTAAAGATACGGATGACAAATATAAAAATATTGATAGCACGATTTTATTAAAAAAATCATACCAGATGGCACAACAAAAAAATTATAAAATCAATAATATTGATATGACAATAATAACCGAAACACCAAAAATATCAGAACATAAAAACAAAATGAAAGAAAATTTATCTGCAATATTAAAAATTGATATTGACGATATAAATATCAAAGCCACAACCTGCGAAAAATTAGGTTTTATTGGTGGCAAAAAAGGAATAAGTGTGCATTGTGTAGTTCTTATGGAGGATAAAAAATGTTAGGTCCAGTTATGATAGACATCAGATCTTTCGTGCTTGATGAGCAAGAGATAACTATGATAAAAAATCCGCTTTGTGGTGGAGTAATTTTATTTAGCAGAAATTTTTCTGACAAAAAACAATTAAATGATCTATGTCAAAGCATCCGTGCCATAAAAAAACCATCGCCACTTATATGCGTAGATCACGAAGGAGGTAGAGTGCAAAGATTTCATCAAGGTTTTATAAGTCTACCACCTATGGCAGAATTAGGTAAGATATATCAAGAAAACAAGCAAGATGCGATAGAATATTCTTATAACATAGGGGAGTGCATAGCTATGGAGTTACAATCTTGCGGCATTGATTTTAGCTTTACTCCGGTTTTGGATATAAATCACGGCAATAGTGGGGTAATAGGAGACAGAGCATTTTCACATAACCCTTTAACCATTACAACCATAGCACATTCTTTAATGAAAGGCATGCAAGACAATGGTATGCAAGCTGTCGGCAAACACTTCCCAGGACACGGCTATGTCAAAGCCGACTCTCATTTATCTTTGCCTATTGATGACCGTGATTTTGATTCAATTTACACCGCAGATTTAAGACCATTTAAAGCTATGATACAACACAACATAGCAGCCATAATGCCAGCCCATATTATTTATCAAAAAATAGATCCAGATCCCGCAGGTTTTAGTAAATTTTGGCTCCAAGATATTCTAAGGAATAAGTTAGAATTTGAGGGGGTAATATTTTCAGATGATTTATCAATGGCAGGGGCAAAATTTGCAGGCAGTTATATTCAAAGAGCAAAAAAGGCTTTGGATGCAGGCTGTGATATGGTATTAGTTTGCAACCATCCTGCGGAGGCTAATAATATCTTAGATAATTTAGATGTTGATAAAATAAAAAATTATAATCAAGCCATATCATCAATGAGATTGTTGAGAATGCACGGCAAAAATATAACATCATATGATAAATTAAAATATAACAATAGATATCAAAATATTTCGCAAAAAATAAAAAATAAATTTGAAAATCACGATTTACAAATGGACTTATAACTTACAACTTATGACAGGCTTAAAACTAATTTATGACAATCAACAAATTGAAAAAGCAATCACAAAAATTGCCACCCAACTTAATATAGACTACAAAAATAAAAACCCATTATTGTTATGTGTTTTAAATGGGGCAATAGTATTTTTTGGAAAATTATTGCCGTTGTTAGATTTTAATTGTCAGGTAGATTCAATCTGTGTTGCAAGATATGGCAAAAAAAATATAGGTGGAGATTTAAAATGGTTAAAATATCCCAATCTAACCCTTAAAAACAAAGATATAATAATAGTTGATGATATTTTAGACGAGGGCATAACTCTTACTCAAATTATCAAATATTGTCAAGAAAATCAAGCCTCTTCAATAGTGTCCGTAATGCTTGCCGACAAACAAAAAAGCCCTATAAAAGCAGACTATACGGCTTTAAATATCCCAGATAAATTTATCGTAGGTTATGGCATGGATTCAAATGAAAAATATAGAAATCTTGATGGCATATATTCAATCTAATAAACATATAAAGAGACCTTTGCATAGAGACCTTTGCATAATTTATAAAACACATAAAATGCACCTTTTAATAGCAAAAATTCGTCATCACGAGCGTAGCGAGGAACTCCAAAGGACTTGCCATTTTCCTCATTTTTGCTATAAAAATGCACTATTTTCTGTCCTCCATAGATCGCACTTGATTTATGCAAGGGTCTCATAAAAAACAATAATGATAAAGTGGTTAATATCTTTTTAATTATAAATTTAGTATCATAGTGTTTTTTTTAAAATAAGGACAAGCTTTATGAACCCACTAAAATCTATCCCCCAAACCATAGTATTAGGCTTTGCATTATCCTTAATACTAGCTTTCGTCTTTAAAAGTAATAACTTTAATTTGTTGGAGTTATCAGTGTGGTTACATGTAATATTCGGCATAGTTTGGATTGGGTTATTATATTATTTTAATTTTATTCAAGTTCCTGCTATGGCTGATGCTTTGGCGGATAAAAATGGTCCGGGTCCTGCTGCTATTGGTAAATATGTAGCTCCCAAAGCATTATTGTGGTTTCGCTGGGCAGCTCTTGCAACCTGGATTACAGGCATTACAAGCTTAGAAGCGATGGCTCCTGGCACCTCATTAAAAGCATTTATGTTACAACCTGGGTTTGAGGTAATTGGCATAGGTGCATATTTGGGTAGCATAATGTTATTTAATGTATGGGTTCTTATTTGGCCAAACCAAAAAAAGATCTTGGGGCTTGGCAAAACGAAAGCCACTCCCGATCAAATAAATGGTGCAAAAGTTGTAGCGCTGTATGCCTCACGGATAAATACAATATTATCTATCCCATTATTATTAACCATGACAGCATATGGACATGGTATGGTTTTTTAAAAAAATTTTATAAGCAAAACAGCAATTTTCAGATTTTAGATAATTCAAAGCGGTAAAACCAATCCGAACCCAATAAAGGCTCTTTTTTGATAAGTTTTAAAGCTGGTGTGTTATCTAATAAATCCTCAAATACAACATCTAAACGAGTGGCAATCTTACCTACTAAGGGAGATAAAAAACGTCTTATGGGGGCAGGTTGATTTTTTTGTAAAAACTTATCAATAATGATTATTTTGCCATCTTTTTTAAGTACCCTGGAACACTCTTGCAAGGCACGATAAGAATCTGGCACCACTGCCAAAATAAGGTGCATAATAACGATATCAAAACTATTATCTGCATAGGATAAATCCATAACATCATCAATTTTAAGATCTATTTTTACTCCATATTTTTCTGCCCTACCATGGGCAATTTTTAACATAGCAGGAGTAATATCACAGCCATTATAAACAGCATCTTTTGGTAAAAAAGGTAAATCAAGGCCTGTGCCGACTCCTGCAATTAAGACTTTTTTACCTCTTAAAGGGCCTAAGTTTTTAATGCTTTTTTCGCGCATTGTAGTGCTGAATTTTTTAACAGCAAAATCATAAAAAGGAGCAATCAAGGAATAACTGTGTTTTAAGCTCATAATTTTAAAAATAAATAAAAAGTATATTTTAACAAAAAAATAGATAAAATGTTATAATAAGATGTTTTTAATGTCGCAAGACATACTTACAATTAACTTATCCTAATGTTTGAAAATCTATCAATTCTTGAAATTATTATAGTCGTGGCATTGCCGATTTTATCAGCGGTAATTTTGCACGAGGTAGCCCATGGATATGTCGCATATTTATTAGGGGACAACACCGCAAAAATGATGGGTAGGTTATCATTGAACCCCATCAAACATATTGACCCGATTGGCACGATTTTAATTCCGGCTTTATTAGTTATGATACAAGCAGGTTTTGTGTTTGGCTATGCACGTCCGGTGCCAGTTAATTGGTTTAATTTAAAAAATCCAAAAATTGATATGGTAAAGGTAGCCATCGCAGGACCATTGACTAACTTATGTTTGGCATTTTTTTGGGCGATAACTTTAAAATTTTTTATACCAACTGAAATCCATCTGTTGATTTTGATGGCAGAGCTTGGAGTATTTTTAAATATATTTTTAATGGTTTTTAATTTGTTGCCAGTTCCTCCTTTGGATGGTGGGCGAGTTTTACGAGGATTTTTGCCAGATAAATATGCCATTTATCTTGACAAAGCTGAACCCTATGGAATGATTATTGTGGTGTTGTTGTTGATAAGTGGTTATCTGATGCCGATCATGAAACCTATTATTTTATTTTTTTTAGAAATAATTAAATATGTGGTCTGATAATCAAATTATTAAAAGCCTATTTAATCGACGGATGTTGATCTGTGTTTTTACAGGTTTTGCCTCGGGTTTGCCTTTGTATGTTGTATATACTTTATTGCCTGCGTGGCTCAGAAGTGAGGGGGTAAGTTTAACTAATATCGGATTTTTTGCTTTGGTGGGTACGCCATATACTTGGAAATTTTTTTACTCACCTTTAATTGATAGATACCCTTTGCCATTTCTGGGGATTCGCCGTGGTTGGATGTTTATAACCCAGATTATATTATTTTTTATAATTGCCGCCTTTGGTTGGTTTGAACCTAATATATCCTTGTGGAGTATCGCAGTTTTAGCTTTTGCTTTGGCTTTGTTTAGTGCCTCTTTGGATATAGTGCTTGATGCTTATCGCCGTGAATTATTACCAGATAGTGAGTTAGGGCTTGGTAATTCAATTCATGTCAATGCTTATCGGGTGGCAGGTTTAATCCCGGGATCACTGGCTTTAATTTTATCAGATCATTTAAGTTGGGAGTGGGTTTATTTTATTGTGGCTTTATTTATTTTGCCCGGGATTTTTATGACTTTATTTATCAAAGAATTAGAGCATAAAAATAAAACCCCGAACACCTTAAAAGATGCGATTGTTTTGCCGTTTATTGATTTTTTTACTCGCAATGGTGTCAAACAAGCTTTATGGGTATTGGCTTTTATGTTGTTTTATAAACTCGGCGACTCAATGGCAACGGCTTTATCAACTCCATTTTATCTTGATTTAGGATTTACCAAAACTCAAATAGGAATTGTCGCTAAAAATGCCGCTTTATGGCCGATGGTAATAGGCGGTATGGCAGGCGGTTTATTGATGGTTAAAATTGGTATCAATAAAGCATTATGGTTGTTTGGTTTCGTGCAGATTATTACAATTGGTGGTTTTGTAGTTTTGGCAGAAGTCGGCAATAATTTGGCAGTTTTGGCAGTCGTCATCGCTTTTGAATATTTGGGGGTAGGGCTTGGCACCGCAGCTTTTGTGGCTTTTATTGCCCGCTCTACAAACAAAACATTTGTCGTGACTCAATTTGCCCTATTAACCGCTTTGACAGCTCTTCCTCGCACATTTGCCAACTCTATCACAGGAATTATGGTAGACTATATGGGTTGGAGTAACTTTTTTTGGGTCTGTATTTTCTTGGCAATTCCTGGAATGTTAATGCTTTTCAAAGTTGCCCCTTTTTTTGAAAGATCTGAATGACCTATGTGATTGGTAAAATAGTCCGTTTGCCTCCGATTGTGAATCTTTAAGAAGACGGTAATAGTAAGTCTCTGACAAGCTTCTTAAAAATTTGCAAGCGGTGATAAAGTTGTAAGTTTTAACGATTGCATAGGTTATTTAGGTATTCCACTTATAATAGAGGATAAAAATGGCTAATTTATTTATTATTACTGCCCCATCTGGGGTTGGTAAAACTTCGCTTATTCGCGAGCTAATGCAACAGGATGTTTTGAGTATAAATTTGGCAATATCACACACAACAAGACCTGCCAGAGACGGTGAACGTGATGGGGTTGAGTATTATTTTATTGATGAATTATCTTTTAAAAAAATGATTAATGATAATGATTTTGTAGAATACGCAGAGGTTTTTAATAATTTTTATGGCACCTCAAAACAGGAGATTGCAAATAAATTATCTGAAAATCAAAATATTATTTTGGAGATTGACTGGCAAGGAGCAAAAATCGCTCGCAAAGTCTTTAAAGATGCAATAAGTATTTTTATTTTACCACCATCAATTGGGACGATTGAAAAAAGACTCAATATAAGAGCCACAGATAACCTTGATATAATTAAAAATCGGTTAAAACAAAGCAAGATTGAGCTCTCTCATTATGATGAGGCAGATTATCTTATTATCAATGATGATTTTCAACAAGCCGTGCAGGATTTGCATAATATCATAGTAGCCTCCCATAACAATATAAAAACTATGCAAAAACAATACTCCGAACTGATTGAAAGCCTCTTAAAATAATGAAAAAATTTGCGGTTATTGGCAACCCTATCAAACATAGTTTGTCGCCTATAATTCATCAAAATTTTGCTAAACAATTTAAGATAAAATTAGAATATCAAAAAATTCTTGCCACAGATGATAACTTTAAAAAAATTGTCACAGATTTTTTTAAAAATGGTGGGGTAGGTTTAAATATTACCGTACCTTTTAAGTTTATAGCTTTTAATCTTTGTGATATTTTATCGGATAGGGCAAATATGGCAGGCTCTGTTAATACTTTATATCTTGATAAAAACAATAAAATCTGTGGCGACAATACCGATGGTGCAGGTTTGGTAAATGATTTAGAACAAAACTTAAATTATAAAATAAAAAATAAAAAAATTTTAATCTATGGGGCAGGGGGAGCAACCGCCGGAATTATTTATCCAATTTTACAAAACCTACCAAAAAATATTGATATAACTAATCGCACCATCAAAAAAGCCTATGATATGGCAGAGAGATTCAATAAATTTGGCAACATACAAGCTATATCAATTGATAAGTTAAATAATAACTGTTATGATTTGATTATCAATGCCACCTCAACCGGATTAAGTGGCGAAACCTTGCCTTTAACATCAGGTATAATACACAATACAACACTTTGTTATGATTTAGCATACAGCAAAAAGCCAACTAATTTTATGCTGTGGGCAGATAAAAACGGAGCCAACAAAACTACAGACGGCAAAGGAATGTTAAAAGAGCAGGCTGCCATCTCATTTTATATCTGGCACCATAAAAAACCTATCTAGCAAAAATCCCTGTTATAATGGGATTCTTTTTGCTTTTTATATCTATGCAAACATTTGGGATAAAATATTCAAAAATAAAGTTTATAAAATGTGTTATGATAGTACCTTTTTACTCTTTTAAAACTTATGAAAATTTTTAATAAAATTGCCACAGTCCCTGTTGCTGTTATCCTAATCGGCGGTGTAGCAGTGTATGCAACTTCCAATAAAAACGGGGGGGGGTAGATAATTGTTCAAATTATCAAACTTATCCACAAATACCATCAGACTTACAACCCACTACAGCCCAAAAAACCCAATCTTGCAAAATTGCTAATAATCCAAAACGAACACCTAATAAATACAAAGGCAAAAGGGGGTGCAAAACAATTATTACACACAAAACTTTACAATAAAACATCATTTTATTGTGATCGTCCATATAAACAGCATAAAAAATCACCTGATAGAAAGTGTTATGAAAAAGACTGCTCGCTGAATATCAACAAAGGCAAGGAATTACAAAAAAACACAATAGATTCGGAACATATTGTTCCTCGGTCAACATTAGGAAAAAAATCACCTGACTACAAACTATCTCAAAGTGACTTACACAATCTTCGCCCTACTGTTGCCATATTAAACAATCAAAGACAAAATTATCCATTTATTGATAATATAAATAGCCCACACATAGAAATTAGCAAATGTGATTTAAAGATTACCCATAAAGCAAAACTGGTATCGCCACCAAACAGCAAAAAAGGAACAATAGCTCGCACCTATTTATATATGAATGACACCTATTCCTTGCAATTAAGTGAACAAGAATTAGAGCAATATTTAAGATGGCACAAACTTTATCCGCCAAATAACTGGGAAATAAAACGCAATATTTTAATTCAAAAATATCAAGGCAATACTAACCCTTGGATTGATATTTATGAGACAAAAAAATGAAAAAATATCTCATAACTACAATGTTATTTTTTGTGGCAAGTTCTGTTTATTCTTTTAATGATAAATCGTCAAACCATAAAAATCCTGCAAATTTGGCAGAATTAACAAAATTATTTAATAATGGATTAAATGAATATGATAAGGGCAATTATACCAAAGCTGCTGATTTATGGCAAAGAGCCTGTGATGGTGGGGTATCTGGTGCTTGTTATAATCTCGCAGTCCTGTATACCAACGGCACAGGGGTTAAAAAAAACCCAAAAATAGCTTTTGAATTATATCAAAAATCTTGCAACAATCATTATGCTGATGCTTGTTTTAATCTGGGAATTATGCATAATCAAAAACACGGCATTTATAAAGACAAAACCAAAGCCAAAACATACTTTAAAAAAGCCTGTGATTTGGGGCATTCTTTTAGTTGTCAAGGCTTAAAATCTATCAAGGATTAAGTTATGCTGGTAATTAGAAATTATTATACACGAAAATCAGATAAATTGACAAAATAAATATTTTTGTTTATAATTCTATTTTTTGCTTAAAATATATTAATATTATCTAAACTTCTTAGAAAAAGTGGGAGATTTTGATAAACCCATCAAAGCATTTGTTGATTTAACCCAAGGTAAAACATACGGTAAATAATGGCATCACTACTAAAAGAATATTCAAAAGAAAAACTTACAGGGCAAATCTGGACTCCTTTTTATATAGTTGATAAAATTCTTGATGATATAAAATATGATGGCTCTGATGTTCTTGGTAAAACAATTTTAGACCCTGCCTGTGGAGATGGACGATTTTTGATAAAAATAGCTCAACGGATAATAAAATATTCAAAACTCTGCGATTTACAACATAATCTCAATAATATCTATGGCTGGGATATTGACAAAAAAGCCATCAAGATTGCTCGTCAAAAATTAGATAAAATAATCCAGCCTTATGATATCTGTGTCAATTGGAATTTAAAAATTTGTAATTCCCTGCAACAGATAAACGGACAAATTGATTTATTTTCCGATAAAAAACAAATTCAAAAATTTGATTTTATTGTCGGCAATCCGCCATATATTCGCATTCAACATTTGAATGAGAGCACACGACAATATATCAAAAAAAACTATTCTTTTTGTAAGATGGGTTCAACTGACATATATATAGCATTTTATGAGTTGGCTTTGAATTTATTAAAAAATGATGGTGTTTGTGGTTATATTAGCCCCAATTCTTTTTTTTATACTGATACTGCAAAATATTTACGAGAGTATTTTCAAGACCATAAAAATCTTCTGCAAGTCAGTAACTATGGCACAATCCAGTTATTTGAAAATGCGATTACCTATAGTGCAATAGTTATTTTTAACAAACAACAACAAAATAATTTTTTATATCAATTAGCGGAGAATAATACAGATTTTAAACAAAGATATATAGATTTTAAGGAATTGACACAATATTCTTTTTGGCAATTAGCCACCAAAAAACTTAAAATCAAAAAAGGCATAAAACTAAAAGACATCGCCGATATTCATGTGGGTTTGACAACTTTGGCTGATAAAATTTATATGATGCCACTATATAAAAAAGAGGGTGATTATATTTATCTTAAATCAAAATATAATGGGGTGATACAGATTGAAAAATCTATTTGTAAACCTATCATAAAAGCCTCAAGAATAAAAAGCTCTGATGAGCCGATAAAAGAATTTGTGGTATTTCCATACAAAAAAACAACAGATGGTAACAGGATCATCAAAGAACAAGAGTTAAAACAAAAATATCCGCTTGCCTATGCTTATTTATCATCCAACAAAGATATTTTATTAAAAAGAGATAATGGCAAAAAAAATAAAGTAGTATGGTATGCCTTTGGCAGAAGTCAAGGATTACTGACAAGTTTTGGCGAGAAAATCTTGCTATCACCGATGAATAAAAAACCTAATTTTATTTATCATAAAAATAAAAATGCTTGTTTTTATTCAGGTTATTGCATTAAATATAAAGGCGATAATGATAAATTATTACAACAACTAAACTCAACCAGAATGGCAGAGTATATTCAAAGCTCGTCATCTGATTTATCATCTGGCTGGAAAGCTTATAACAAAAGAGTTTTGCAAGAGTTTGTCATAGTATAGGTCAAAAACTCCGTCATAATGAGGCAGAATGATGCGGTTATCTCTTTGGGTCTTGTTGTTTGCCCTATAATGTCGTTTGATTTTCGTTGCCATAACATGGATTATTCTGATGGGCTGTGAAAAATGGTGTCAGTAAAACCACAGACGGCAAGAGTATGTTAAAAGAGCAGGCTGCGATTTCTTTTTATATCTGGCATCATAAAAAAACCTAAAACCTTGTCATTGCGAACGAAGTGAAGCAATCTTGCAAAAGCAGACGGATAATAACAATAGATAACCACAGCACCTGATTACGCACAAGAGTATCTATTTTTTTAATAACCTAATAAACGAATATAACTTACCAATCCTGCTACTTCTTGTTTGTTAAGAATTCCATCCCAAGCCGGCATAAAACGCCCTTTGCCTTTTTGAATGCTTTGTATTAGGTCTTGATTACTAAGTTTATTAGTGTTGATAGGGTTGGTGTGATCGGTCGGAGTTATGCCGATTAAATTTGTCATAATACCATCACCGTCACCATCTTTACCGTGACACACCGCACAATAGGTTTGATAGGTTTTTTTACCTAAGTTAGGGTCTCCCATAAGTTGATGCCGGCTACGAGATAAAAATCTTAAATAAGCAATTATTGAATCTATTTGACTGTCATTAAAAACTGTGTTCCACTCTGGCATAGCATCTGATAAAATATTGTGTCTATCTCTACCTGTTATCGTTTGTTTGCCCCGACCTGTAATAATTTTTTTTAAAATTGTATCACTACGAGAGCGGACAGTTGTTGTTAAATCGGCAGGTTTGATTTTCATAGCTTTTGCCAAAGTGCCATCACCTTTGCCATTTTTGCCGTGGCATAATTGACAATAAGAGGTAAATAATTTACGACCATCAAAGGCATCACCATTTGCTGCTAATATCGGCTGGTGAAAAAATATAAAAATCAACAATATGATAGGATAAATTTTTTTATTCATTTTAAAGTTCCTTGCCGTTAAAAACCTTGATAGTTAGTTTTTCCATATCAATATTCTGAATACAACCTAAGTTTATTCGGTAATGATTGGGTTGACGAAATGTTTGATGAAAAGGGTGGATGCCACATTTTTGACAAAAATAATGTTTAGCGGTTTTATCGCCAAATTGATACATAGTAAGATTATTGCTCTCATCTGTTATCTTTATCTCATCAGGCGACACCACAAAAGATGACATAACATAACCCTTGCGTTGGCATATAGAGCAATTACATCTCAAGCCAGTGCTAATTTTATCAGATTCTGTAAATTCAAATTTAATGGCTTGGCAGTGGCAAGAGCCAGTATATTTTTTTGTATTCATTTTTTGTTATCCATCCATTGTTGAACGGTTTTTACTAATAATTCATTTTTATCATTAAAAAAATGGTCTGTCTTGACTACTATTTGTTGGTATTTAGGGTTATTTTTAGCAGCTTGTTGGCGTTTTTTGACCGAATCTAAAACAGGTTTAATATCATCTGTGCCGTATAAATCTAAGGTTGGGATTTTTATTTTTGACAGATATTTGACGGTAAAATTTGGCATACCGATACCGACAAAATATTTAAATGGATGGGGATTATTAGCCATAAAATGAGATGCCATAACAGTTCCCATACTGTGAGCTACGACAAAATCAACTTCTAATTTTTGTTGTTGCAAGTAATCAATGGCAGCTTTAATTCTTTTGTCGGCGAGAGTTAATAATTTTAAGTATTCAGGAGCCTCAATACCATTAGCAAGAACTGGCATTTGCATTGATAGGGTGTGATAACCATATTTTGTAAGCTCTATTCGTAAGGGTTGGATAATTTGTTGCATATTAGGGTGGACACCAATTCCATGCATAATTATCACAGCTTTGCGGCTTGGTTTTTCAGATGCAGTCAAAATTGATAAAAAAGAATGTTTGCGGGCTTTAAGCCATACTACTTCACCATCCATCAAACTATCTTCAATAGCAACACTCCACCTTTTTTCTTTGGCAAAGTTAGGGGTAATATCACCTGCAAAAATTGCAGATGAATAAAAAAATATAAGCAATAAAAACGTCCAAAATTTCATTATAAACTCTTAAAAATATTTATTTGAGACCTTTGCATAAATAAAGTGCTGTCTATGGAATGCTGCAAAAAAGTGCATTTTGTGTATTTTATAAATTGTGCTTTATTTATGCAAAAATCTCAATACAATAAGAATGCGATATTTTAACAAATAATCAATAAAAAAACAACAAATATTTAAAAAAATATTTTTTAAGTTTATTTTTTGCTATAATTAGTGTTTTATATTTTATGGGGGCATTATGACATACAAAGAAGAATATCAAAATTCTTTACAAAATTCTATTAGATTTTGGCAAGAAAAATCTGCTGATTTACCTTGGTATCAAAAACCATCAGAGGTTGCATTAAAGGACGATGGAGGTATCCATCACTGGTTTGCAGATTCAAAAATGAATACCTGTTATATGGCAGTGGATTATCATTGTGAAAATGGCAGAAGCTCACAAGATGCTTTGATTTATGATTCGGCGGTAAGTGGTAAATCTACCCGATACACCTATGGCGAATTAAAACAAGAGGTCGCAAAAACAGCTGGAATGTTGGTAGAATTGGGGGTCAAAAAAGGTGATAGAGTTGTCCTATATATGCCAATGATTGCAGAATCTGCTATTGCTATGTTGGCATGTAGCAGAATTGGAGCTGTGCATTGTGTTGTTTTTGGTGGTTTTGCAGCCCCCGAGCTTGCTTCGCGAATTGATGATTGCACCCCTGTAATAATTTTAAGTGCCTCTTGTGGGGTTGAGGTTAATAAAATAATCCCTTATAAGCCTATCTTAGATAATGCTTTAAAATTATCATCTCATCAACCTCTAAAATCTGTGGTTTTAGTGCGTGATGAGTTGGAAGATATGCCAGTGCCTGAGATGGTAGATGGTTTTGATGTGGATTGGCATTCTTTAAAAACCATCGCAAAACCTGTGGATTGTGTGCCTGTTCGTGGCGATGATTTGTTATATATTCTTTATACCTCTGGCACAACTGGAAAACCTAAGGGTGTGACACGTGAAAGTGGCGGTCATGCTGTGGCGATGAAATATTCAATGAAAGCCATTTATGATATGAATCCAGGTGATGTATTCTGGGCGGCCTCTGATGTAGGTTGGGTGGTAGGGCATTCATACATAGTTTATGCCCCTCTGTTACAAGGATGCACGAGTATTTTTTATGAGGGAAAACCGATAATGACTCCTGATGCAGGTAGTTTTTGGCGGATAATTGAAGATTATAAAGTCAAAGCCTTATTTACAGCACCGACAGCTTTTCGGGCAATTAAAAAAGAAGACCCAGATGGAAAACTGATTAAAAAATACAATATATCAAGTTTAGAAAAAATCTTTGCCGCAGGCGAGAGATTGGACCCACCAACCTATGACTGGTTGGTTGAAAAAACTGGCAAACCAGTATTTGATCACTGGTGGCAAACCGAGACCGGCTGGGCGATTGTAGCTAATATGACAGGAATTGAAGAGATGCCTGTAAAGCCTGGTTCATCAACCGTGCCAACTCCTGGTTTTGATATTAGAATTTTAGATGATAAAGGTGTTGAATTACCGACAGGGGAGCAGGGAAATATCTGTATAAAACTACCATTGCCGCCGAGCTGTTTAACAAAAATTTACGGTGATGATAATAGGTTTTATAATGAATATCTATCAAGATTTAAAGGGTATTATTCAAGTGGTGATGGCGGTTACTTTGACGAAGACGGTTATTTATTTATTATGGGTAGAACTGATGATGTTATCAATATATCAGGACACAGACTATCAACAGGTGAGATGGAAGAGATAGTAGCCAAACATAAAAGTGTAGCAGAGTGTGCCGTAGTTGGAATAAACGACAAGCTAAAAGGACAGATTCCCTTAGGTTTTGTCGTTTTAAAAGCAGGTGAAAATATAACCTATCAAAAACTTATGCATGATTTGGTGCAAATGGTGCGATCGGATATAGGAGCGGTGGCTTGTTATAAAAAAACCATCATAGTGAAACGGTTACCAAAAACCAGATCTGGTAAAATTTTACGAAAAACGATGCGTCAAATGGTGGACGGTGATGAATATATTGTGCCATCCACGATTGATGACCCTGCTATAATAAACGAAATAGAATTAAAAATCAGAGCAGTTTGATTACCTACTAAGCAATTGAATTCAATCTTTGTTTGGGGACTTATGGATAACTTCCTAACTACGGAAGTTATATTTTAATTTTATATTATAAACAATTGATTTTAAGGTATAAAAATTGTAAAAGCAAAATGCTGCTTCCGAAAACATAGGTTAATCAAGGGCTTCTTTGTAAAAATTTGAATGATTGATGCTTGAATTATGTAAAAATCTTATATATAATATGCAGTTTTTAAATTGATACCGATATTATGAATAATTATTTATCTGGAGTCTTTGGCTCCTCTCCTATAAGTCCACTACAAGCACATATGGCAAAAGTTCAAGATGCCATAACATTGTTATCTGAATTTTTTGATGTTGTTATAATGCAAGATTTTGAATCTGCTGAAAAAATTAAAATTCAAATATCTGAATGTGAAAAAGAGGCAGATTTTATGAAAAAAAAAATAAGACTTAATTTGCCGAAAGGTCTTTTTATGCCATTTGCTCGTGCTGATCTTTTGAATGTTTTGCTGATGCAGGATAGAATCGCTAATAAAGCCAAAGATATAGCAGGAATAGTGGTCGCTCGTAGAATCATAATCCCTAAAAAAATTGATAAAAAATTTTTAAAATTTGTAAATAAATGTATAAATGCCTCAGCTCAGGCAAAAAAAGCTATTGATGAATTGGACGAATTAGTTACCGCAGGTTTTCGTGGTAATGAGGTAAAAATTGTTAAAAAAAT
Organism: Gammaproteobacteria bacterium; assembly: GCA_003645455.1. Taxonomy (GTDB): domain Bacteria; phylum Pseudomonadota; class Gammaproteobacteria; order QNFE01; family QNFE01; genus QNFE01. Next base: position 31,410 of record QNFE01000003.1, read on the forward strand.
GTTAAATAAATTGGATAAAATAGAATCAGATGCTGACAAAAAAGAGGCAACGATTCGTAATATTTTATTTATAATTGAAAAAACATTAGACCCCATTGAGGTTATTTTTCTGTATAAAATAATAGAAGATACCGGTGAATTAGCGGACTTGTCTCAAAGAGTTGGCAGTCGTTTGCAATTGATGTTAGCTAAATAACAAAACAACAATATAAAATACTATGGAAAATACATATCTTATTTTAATTTTGGTTGCCACTTTTGGAATTTTTATGGCATGGGGTATAGGGGCGAATGATGTAGCAAACGCTATGGGAACCTCAGTAGGAGCAGGGGCTTTAACAATCAAACAGGCTATAATAGTCGCAGCTATTTTTGAGTTTTCAGGGGCATATCTGGCAGGGGGGGAGGTTACCAAAACTATCCGCAAAGGAATCGTTGATGTTGGTTTATTAAATAGCTCGCCTGATTTGTTGGTGTATGGAATGCTTGCCGCTTTGCTTGCCGCAGGCACTTGGTTATTGATTGCCTCAAAACTTGGTTGGCCGGTCTCAACTACCCATTCAATTGTCGGTGCTATTATAGGTTTTGCGGTCGTGGGAATTTCAGTTGATGCCGTGCAATGGAGCAAAGTAGTTGATATTATGCTAAGTTGGGTAATCACCCCATTGATAGCAGGAATATTATCTTTTTTGATTTTCAGATCTGTCCAAAAACTAATCTTAGATACCAAGCACCCATTTAAAAATGCGAAAAAATATGTTCCGATATATATGTTTCTCGCGGGCTTTGTTATATCTCTTGTGACGTTATTTAAAGGCTTAAAACATATTGGTTTACATACAACACTTTGGCAAAATTATCTAATTGCCACAGGGGTTGGCTTGTTGATTATGTTAGTTGGCACATATTTTATTCGTAAAATCCATATAGATAAAGAGGCAGATAGAGAATATCATTTCACAAGCATTGAAAAAATATTTGGAGTTTTAATGGTGATTACAGCATCGGCTATGGCTTTTGCTCACGGCTCAAATGATGTAGCTAATGCCGTAGGTCCTGTGGCAGCTGTGGTAAGCATCGTGCAAAATGCAGGAGAAGTAGGACAAAAATCAGTAATGCCGGCATGGGTGCTGTTGCTCGGTGGCGCAGGAATAGTCATAGGGCTTGCCACTTACGGACACAAAGTTATGGCAACTATTGGCAAAAAAATTACCGAACTTACTCCAAGCCGTGGTTTTGCCGCCGAGTTATCCGCAGCCTCAACTGTTGTTGTAGCATCAGGTTTTGGTTTGCCAATTTCAACCACTCAAACGCTCGTAGGTGCGGTGTTGGGGGTAGGTTTTGCTCGTGGGTTGGCAGCTTTGAATCTTGGTGTTGTCCGCTCAATTTTTATGTCATGGGCTATCACACTGCCCGCAGGTGCAATCCTTGCTATTATTTTCTTTTTCATTTTGAAAAGCATAGGTTTTGCAAGTTTTTAAAATATGCTACTTTATAACAAGAGGACACGCTACCTTGTGGAAGCCCTGATTAACTACTAACAAGGGGACATGTCCCCTTGCTAAAATGTATTTATTATTTATTCTTATAATTATTAGAGCTTTATTACCAAATCTTTCTTTTAATAAAAAAATTATGTCAAAAAAATTAAAAATAGCCGTTGCTGGCACAGGGTATGTAGGTTTATCAAATGGGATTTTATTAAGTCAATATAACAAAGTTGTAGCCCTTGATATCGTTGCTGAAAAAATAACTATGTTAAACCTGGGCATCTGTCCGATCGAAGATGACAGGATGCAAAAAATATTACCACAGCTTATCAACAAATCTTTTTTTGCCACCCTTGACAAAAAAGAAGCTTATAAAAATGCAGATTTTGTTATTATAGCCACTCCCACAGACTATGACCCCGATACTAATTATTTTAATACCTCATCGATTGAGTCTGTTATACGGGATGTTTTATCAATCAATCCTGGGACAATAATGGTTATTAAATCCACGGTTCCCGTAGGTTATACCAAATCAATCAAAGACAAATTTAACACCAAAAATATAATATTCTCGCCAGAGTTTTTGCGAGAAGGGCAAGCATTATATGATAACTTATATCCCAGTAGAATAATAATAGGAGAGAGATCAAAACGAGCAGAGCAATTTGCAGGTTTATTAACACAAGCGGCAAAAAAAGAAAATATTCAAGTTTTATATACCCACAACACGGAGGCTGAGGCAATCAAACTTTTTGCCAACACTTATCTGGCGATGAGGGTAGCATATTTTAATGAGTTAGATTCTTATGCTTTAACTCATAACTTAGATAGCAAACAAATTATCGAAGGGGTAGGTTTGGATCCAAGAATAGGCATGCACTACAATAACCCAAGCTTTGGTTATGGTGGTTACTGTTTGCCAAAAGACACCAAACAATTATTAGCAAACTATAAAGATGTGCCCTCAAATATGATAGAGGCCATAGTCAATGCCAACTCCACTCGTAAAGATTTTATCGCAAATTCCATTACCAAACAAAATCCAAAAATAGTGGGTGTTTACAGGCTTACCATGAAATCAGATAGTGATAATTTTAGAAGCTCGGCGATTCAAGGCATAATGAAAAGAATCAAATCTCGAGGCATTGAAGTTATAATCTATGAACCCGCCTTAGAAGACAGTCAATTTTTTAATTCCAAAGTTATTAAAAAACTTGCTGAATTTAAAGAAAAAAGCGATATAATAATAACTAATAGATTGGAGGATGATATAAGTGATGTCCGACATAAGGTTTTTACCCGTGATATTTTTAATAAAGATTAAAGTTCCACCAAAACAAACAAATAAAATAAAATAAAAACCCCCGTCATTGCGAGCGTAGCGCGGCAATCTCCTAGGGCAGACGGACACCCAAAGAGACTGCCACGGCATCCTGCCTCGCAGTGACGGTATATTTTAAGAGACTGCCACACTGCACTTCGTTGCATTGCTGTGACAGAGTTTTTTCGGAGAGATTGTCGTGCAAAAAACACATAAAAAAAGCCGTGTTAGCACGGCTTTTTAACTTAACTTTTTAACTCAACTTTATTAAAAATACTTAGCTATTCCAATGGTTAAATCAAGACCACCACCATCAACTGTTTCGGTATCTGAGCTTGTGTAACTAACTCCATCTGTTGTAAAAGTGTCCTCTTCGTTATATTTTACACTATAGAACTTAGCACCCATATTTAAATGCAAGCCAGGTTGTAACTTTTTAACATATTCAGCAGTTATATGAAAACCTGTGGCAGTCTCATATTTTTGTTCATATTTTTTAAAACCAACTATGTTAGCATTGTCAAATGTCATCTCCAATTTGCCGGCAGAATACATTCCTAAACCACCACCAAATCTTAACAGAGATTTATCATCAATAGTTTTTTTGTATTTTAGAGTGAACAACATCAAATTACGCGAAAAATCGCCTGTGGCATTAGATACTGGAGTCATGCTACTTTTTTGTGTTCCAAGTGATAATTCAAAATCAAGCATAGGGTTGATAACATAACCGACATTCAAACCAAAACCCACACCACCACCTGCTGATAGAGTTATATCATCACCTGCTGTGGTTGTGCCGATTTTATCTTCTTTCGTGCCAAAACCAACTGCAAAATCACCACCTACATAAAATTTTGCATCTTCGGCATACAAACCACCTGCAAAACCTAACAACATCAAACCTACTAATATTCTTTTCATAATAAAAATTCCTTTAAAGATTGATTGCCATAAAAAAGGTTAAAAATAACAACAGTTTGGCAATCAAAAAAAACTGTTGTTGTTGTCATAAAAAATAATCCCGTCATAACGAGTGACAAAAACCTCGTCATTGCGAGCGAGCTTGCGAGCGTGGCAATCTTTTGGGGTTTGTCCTGTCTTGTTTGCAGGTCTAATAGCACCCCAAGAGATTGCTTCGTCGCTACCGCTCCTCGCAATGACGGGACTCTATTAAGAGATAACCACGGCGGATAATTGCTCCGTGTTTCATCCTTTCTCCGTCTGCCTCGTTATGACGGATATTTTTATTTTGATTTTATTAATTTGCTTTCAAGTACACCTTTTCTACCAGTTTTTTCATCCACTATATGCAGTTTTGTTCTGGGAACAAGTATTCCCATTTTTGCTTCTTGCCAGATAAAATATAGTTTTCCTTTTAAGGCTTTGATGGTAACAGAATCTGTATTTTCAGCTATTGACTTGACAGTGTGAGTACCTGCTGGAACTTCTTTATAAAAATAGGTATTCATTTTTGTTAAACCTATGAGTTTGTTATCTAACATGGTCTCCATTCTATACGCTCCACCAAAAAATTCATTCCTATAAATATAAATTCCTGCCTTTTCAGCTGGTGCTTTAAAATTTTTTGCCGTATGGTCTTCCTCATCAGTTGCCATAGGAACAGTGCTACAACCTGCAACAAAATAACCAACAAATAGTAAAAATATAATTTTTTTCATAATATAATTCCTCAAAAATTGATTGCTATAAAAAGTTAAAAACGACAACAGTTGGCAATCAAAAAAACTGTTATTGTTGTCATAAAAAATAATCTCGTCATTACCTAACTTATACAATTGCGAGCAACAGAATCCCGTCATTGCGAGGAACGAAGAGACAAAGCAATCTCTTTGGGTAAAAAGAGAGACTGCCACGCTCGCAGTGACGAAAACCCCCGTCATTGCGAGGAACGAAGCAATCTCATAAGGTCAGACGAACACCAAAGAGACTGCCACACTCGCAAGCTCGTTCGCAGTGACGGATTCTTTTAAGAGACTGCCACACTCGCAAGCTCGCTCGCAGTGACGGATTCTTTTAAGAGACTGCCACACTCGCAAGCTCGCTCGCAGTGACGGATTCTTTTAAGAGACTGCCACACTCGCAAGCTCGCTCGCAGTGACAGTATATTTTTTGCTTGCTCGCAGTGACAGTATATTTTTTGCTCGCTCGTTATAACAAAATGATATCGTTATTTAATTGCAACCATCATCTGATATTTGATATTTTATACCGTCAGCACAGCCCAAAATAGTATAGGTTGCACTACAATAATCTTCTACCTTTTCTTTGCACCATGCAAACATTGTATCTTTGTTGCTGGTAGCAGTAGTTGTCCAGCATTGATTGAGATCATTTAGTCGTTGGCCCTCTGGGGTCTCATTTGATTCGGTGATTTTACAGGTGTTGTATGTGGTTTTACTCTCATCCTCATCTTCGTCCTCAGAGCAAGCACCAAGCATTAAAAACGGCAACAATAATAAAGTGTATTTTTTCATTATCTTATCTCCTGGGTATCACCACAATTATAATCCGCCGAGAGTTGATTATATTCTGTGTTAATTATCTCATCGGTTTGACAAGGCATTGAGAGGGCTGAATTTATACTAAGATTTTTTAATTCATCGTTGATATAAAAACTAATATCATTATCTGTGAGATTAAAAACACTAAATGTTTTGTCTGTCCTATTTTCATCTGCCTGTATGGTAGATATAGATAATAACAGACCAGCAAGAGTTGCAATTTTCGTTTTCATAGTAAATTTCAAAAGTAAAAAAGTGGATATTATATATAAATGCTATTTTTAATGCAAGTGTTTATTACCTGTAATGCTAATTTACCTTACATTTTATTGGAATATTATATATTTTTATCGGTTTAATTGGTATGTTCTATGTCTTATTATCCACAACAAAAAATTCGTAATGAGTTTGCCGACAGGTTGCAAGGTGCCATTGGTAACAGCAAGTTGTCAAAACTTAATCAGACTCAACTTGCAAAAATTTTTTTAGTCACTCGTCAGGCAGTTATGATGTGGTTAGATGGTGTTACTATGCCAAACCAAGCCCGTATGCCGATTATTGCCAAAAAACTTGGGGTATCGCTTGGCTGGTTGCGAGATGGAGCAGGGCAAATGTATGATATTGCAGTTGATATTGATAATAAAAACACAAAATCTATTAGTGCGGAGGAGTATAATCTATTGAAAAAATATCGCCTGCTTGATGATGATAATCAACAAATAATTCACAATCTTTGTAAAAAATTAAATTGAATTATGCAAAGGTCTCTTATAAGATTTAATCATGTATTGGTTTGATAGGTTGCCAACCACTGCTCGACAATCACAACAGCACTTATTTTATCTATATCGGTTTTTTTTAATTTTTTTTTATGCAATCCTGTTTTTCTTTTTTCTATCAACATATTTTCAGCCTGATAGGAGCTTAATCGCTCATCACACATTATAGGCGTTATTTTGAAATGTTGTTCTAATTGTTGGGCGAACTTTTGGGATAATTTTGTCATAGGTTGAGTATTGCCATCTAATTTCAAAGGCAAACCTACTAATAAAACGCCAGGATTATATGCTTTGATTATTTTTTGAATATTGTCAAATGTTTGTGGGTTGTTGAAAATGGTGGTAAGTGGTCCTGCGGTTTTGGTGATTGTATTGCCTACGGCTACTCCTATTCTTTTGGTGCCATAATCAAAACCTATAACTGTGGCGGAACTCATTTCAATAAAAATTCTACCAGTGCTTTTTGTGAAAAAAGACGATTTTGTGCCTCTGCGAATACTAAACTTTGTTTGCCATCAATAACATCTGCGGACACCTCTTCGCCACGATGAGCGGGTAGGCAGTGCATAAAAACAGCATCGGATTTGGCAAGACTCATAATCGTATCATCAACAATAAAATCTTTAAAATCATTTAATCGCTTTTTTTGTTCCTGCTCTTGTCCCATACTCGCCCAGACATCGGTGGCGATTAAATCAGCATTGTAAGCGGCTTTTTGGGGCTCATTAGAAACAATAACATTAGGATTATCTTGATATAATTTTTTATTTGGCTCATATCCTTTGGGTATGGCAATTTGTAATTTAAAATCAAGCAGTTTGGCAGCATTGATATAAGAATAACACATATTGTTGCCATCACCTATCCATGCAACTGTTTTGCCTTTGATGTCACCTTTGTTTTCAAAAAAAGTTTGCATATCAGCGAGCAGTTGGCAAGGATGATATTCGTCAGTCAAAGCATTGATCACAGGCACAGATGAAAAACGAGCAAATTCTTCGATATCTTGTTGAGAAAAAGTTCTAATCATAATAATATCTACCATTGAAGAGATAACCCGAGCGCTATCTTTTATTGGTTCACCTCGTCCGAGTTGTGAGTCCGCAGGGGATAAAAAAATAGTAGAACCACCCATCTGATTCATCCCGGCCTCAAAAGATACCCGGGTTCTGGTCGAGGCTTTGTCAAAAATCATCGCCATTGTTTTGCCGATTAAATACTGGTGCAAAACCCCACTTAAATGTTGTTTTTTAAGTTTGCGAGCTCGGTTAATTAGATGATAAAAATCATCTGTTGTAAGGTCTTTTAAGGATAAAAAATGTTTTAACATAAAAAAATAGTTGTAATTTTTAAAAAAGTTTGCTATTTTACTCTTTTTTTTAAAAAATGCAAGGTTTTTATTTTATGTTAGTGAGTCAAAATTATGAAAAAATGGAATTAGCTGAATTTGTCAAAAAGGCATATTTGGATTATTCGATGTCGGTCATATTAGATCGGGCTTTGCCTCATATCGGTGATGGCTTGAAACCTGTGCAACGGCGGATTATATTTGCGATGAGTCAACTTTCCTTGCATAATAGTGCCAAACCTAAAAAATGTGCCAGAACTGTTGGTGATGTTTTGGGTAAATTTCATCCTCACGGTGATAGTGCTTGTTATGAGGCGATGGTTTTAATGTCGCAATCTTTTTCAACCCTATATCCTCTGATAGAAGGTCATGGCAATTTTGGTTCGGCAGATGACCCTAAATCATTCGCCGCGATGAGATATACCGAGGCAAAGTTATCCGCTTTTGCCGAATTATTGTTAGATAAAATAAATCAAGGCACAGTGCAATGGCAACCAAACTTTGATGGCACATTGCAAGAACCTAAATTATTACCCTCAGCCGTGCCGCATATTGTGTTAAATGGCACAACTGGAATTGCCGTTTCAATGGCAACGGATATTCCACCGCATAATCTAGCAGAAATATGCAAGGCTTGTATTAAAATTTTACAAAGTCCTAATTTGAGCGAAGATCAATTATTTAAACTAGTGCCTGCACCTGATTATCCTACGGCAGCTACCATTATATCCAAAAAAGAGGAGATAGAGCAGGTTTATAAAACAGGCAAGGGCAGTATTCGCACCAGAGCCGTGTATATGGAAAATGGTAAAAATATAATTATCAATCATCTGCCATATCAAGTATCTCCATCCAAAATAATAAAACAAATAGGTAGTTTAATCCAGAGCAAAAAACTATTATCTTTGGATGACATAAGAGATGAATCTGACCACGAAAACCCGATTAGAATCGTTTTGCATATCAAAGGCAATAGACAAAATGCCACCAAAATAATGCAAAATTTATATGCACTGACAGATTTGGAGAAATCATTTCGAGTTAATATGAATATGATCGGCATAAATGGCAGACCGCAGGTTAAATCTTTGTTAGTTATTTTGCAAGAGTGGTTATCCTGGCGGATAAATATTGTCAAACTTCATCACTTATGGCGACTTGATAAAATATCAAAAAGATTGCATATTTTAGATGGTTTATTGATAGCTTATCTGAACTTAGATGAGGTGATAAGGATTATAAGAGAAGAAGACGAGCCGAAGATAAAACTTATGCAAAAATTCTCTTTGAGTGAGATTCAAGCCGATGCAATCTTAGAGACGAAGTTAAAAAATCTGGCAAGATTAGAGCAGATAAAAATCAAAGCCGAGAGAGATTTATTAAAAGAAGAACAAAATACAGTTAAAGAGATTTTATCAGACCAAAAAAATCTTAAAAAAGAGGTTATTAGTGAATTAAAAGAGGCAATTAAAAAATATCCAAACTCGCGTATTAGCCCTATTGTTGAGATGGAAAAATCTGTCGCTATCAATATTGAATCTTTGCAACCTACCTATGGTATTACGGTAATTTTATCAAAACACGGCTGGATAAGAGCCGCCAAAGGACATAATATTGATATTGAAAAATTAAATTACAAACAATCAGATGGTTTATTCAAAGCAGTTGAATTAAAATCAACCGATGAGGTCGTTATTATTGACAATACAGGTAGGGCATATAGCATCGCAGTTATAAATCTACCAAGTGCCAGAGGTCTGGGCGAGCCGATTAGTAGCAAAATCAAATTATCCGATGGAGCGGTTATAATTGATATGATAGGGGGCTTGAAAGATACTGATAAAATCTTATTTTCAACGAATGCAGGGTATGGTTTTATGAGTGAGTTTCAACAGATAAAAAGTAAATTATTAGCGGGCAAACAAATTATAAATATTGGCGATAATAATTCTATGTTGCCACCTATAATAGTGCAAAATGAAAAAACCCAAAAAATTATCAGCATTAGTAGTATAGGTTATATGCTTTGTTTTGATTTATCTCAATTGCCAACCCTATCAAATGCCAAGGGAGTTAAAATCATCAATATTCCTGCCAAATCTCGTTTGCAAAATAATGAGATTTTATCAAAAATTAATTTATTTTATCCTAATGATAAAATAATATTAAATGCTGGTAAAAGAATTTTTACCATCAATCCATCGGACATTCAAATTTTTATGGGAAAAAGAGCCCTCAGAGGCAAAAAACTCCCCCGAGGGTTGTGTGGTGTTGATACAATTCAAATTAAATCAAGTTTAACGAGTTATTAACGAATTCTTTTTAGGATGTTTTTTCTAAAATCATTGTCGGTTAAACCTGTTTTAAATTTATAATCGCTCCATTCTAAAACAGTAGATTTACCAGATTGATGATTTATCATAGTCATTTTTGCAGGACGCCAATGTTTGTTTGCGTATTGTTTATATCCATCTGCTGTCAATGTTTTTAACAATGAATCTTTGCGATCATGATAAACAATTTTTATGGCTACTAATCGTTTTTTATCAATCCAAACTATACTCTTTTTATAACCTGAATATTTGTAGGCTGGAATTCGGACAATTTTATAACATTCAATTCCATTGATTTTTTCATCACCCTTATATTCATAGGTATATTTTTCCACCTCTTGTGATGATATGTCCTCATAAGCGAATTCAGAACCCATAAAAGGACCTGATTTATTTTTGGATGAGATACGTTTGACTCTTTTCAAAGCAGGTAAATACATCCATTGTTGGTCAGGTTCTAAACCGTGTGACCAGGTTAAAAAAGCTGTACCTTTTACATCAGCAGGTTTATCAAAAATTGAGATGCTTTTGTTGCCATCACCTGTTACCTCTAATGTTCGATTGCGGATATAACGAATACTAGTATCACCTTGTTTATTTTTGAGAGTCATTTTCATCTGAGCTGTGGTATCGTGAAAACCTAAATCAGAATCATAGGCTTGTTGGCTTATTTCCAAACCTCTCTCTTGTGGGGTTTGTGCTATGGCTACAAACGGTATCAACAGCAAAAAAATAAAAGTTTTTAAAAATTTCATAATAATCTCCTAAAAAATAAAAATCCTAAGCTTTTTTTCTGTCCATCCACATCAATAGTGGTGGTAAAAATAGAAAATCAGCAATAAGTGCCAAAACTATTGTAATGGCGGTTAATAATCCAGTATCAGAATTGATACTAAAACCAGATTGCGACAAGACGGAAAATCCGCCCACCAGAATTACAGTTGTTACTAATAAAGCGGCTCCTACTGTATTAAAAGCATACCGCACAGCCTCAGGTGCCGGCATATTTTTCTCTCGCCTTGCTCGTAAGTATTTGCTTAAAAAGTGAATACTGTCATCAACAACAATGCCAAGCGACATCGAAGTTACCACAGATGCCGCCAATCCAATTTGTCCTACCAATACACCCCAAACCCCAAACGCCATCATAGCAGGGGCAATGTTTGGTATAAGGCTTATCATTCCGTGTTTAAATGAACCCAGTGCAAAAATAAGCAAAGCGGATATCATAATTAAAGCTACCGCAACACCGCTTAACATACTTTTGATATTTCTCATACCAATATGCGAGAACATCAGCGCAGAACTGGCAGGGTCAATATCAATCTCTGGGGCATTTTTATCAAACCAAGCTATGGCATCATCTGAGTATTTTATCATATCTTGCGATGAGATAGAGTTTAAAGTTGCAGTTAATTTTAATGAGGACTTATCCACATTCATCTGATTGTTAAGGTCTAAACCATAGGGTAGTGACATCTCGTATAATAACAAATATTGAGCGGCCAGATCACGTTTTTCTGGGATTTTATACCAAGCCTCATCATCTGAGTGCATATTTTTATTTAATCTTTTTTCAACATCGGTAAAAGAATAGACGTGCAAAGTATCTTTTTTGTTTTTTAGATATTTACTAAATTTTTCAACAGTGTGGAGGAATTTAGGGGATGATATGCCACCTGCCTCACGGCTACCCAAAGAAAAATCAATAAAATATAAACCAGTTAAATTATCGGTTAATAAGTCTGCTTTTTGGCGAAACTCCATTGAGGTATCAAAATACTCCACCATTTTATCGTTGAGTTGGTTCAGCGGCACTAAACTTATCAAACCTACAATAACTATTGTCATTGCTATAAAATAACGTTTTTGATATTTTATAACATTAGTTGCCAAGTTATCAATAATTTTATATTTTGCTTGTTGCACTTTGCCGTGTTTTACTTTGACAGGCAAAAAACTCATCAAAATTGGTAAAATTGTCAAGGACAAAAAGAAAGCATAAATAACTCCTATGGCAGTAATGTTGCCAAGATCACGAAAAGGTGGTGCATCAGAGAAATTCATACTAAAAAAACCGATAGCAGTAGTAAGCGAAGTTAAAAATATGGGATGAAAATTGATACGAATACTTTCAACAATTGCCTCATTTTTATTTTTACCCTGTTGCATATGTTGCAACATACTCATCAAAAAGTGGACACAATCTGCCACTGCCAAAGTCAAAATCAACAAAGGAGCCGAGGCGGAGGGTGGGCTGAGTTTTATCCCCAACCAGCCTGCGGTGCCCATCGCAGTTATGATTGATAAAACTATAATTAAAAATGTGCCAAGTGTGCCACTTAATGATTTGGTAAACCAATACAAACCGAGCATAATTATCAAAAATGTAATCGGCACTAAGGTTTGCATATCAGATTTTGATGCCTCTGGAAATGCATTATTCATCATAACACCACCGGTATCAGTAAATTCAATATCAGGATATTCGGCTCGATATTTTTTTAACATCTCTCGGACAAATGTAGCAATTTCAGCAATTTCATTGTTATGTGCCCCTGGCAATTGCACCGTAATATTTACCCCTGTGGCATGCCCCGCAGGAGATATAATCCGATTTATCAACAACGGCTCGGCAAGGGCTATTTTTTTAATTTTTTGAATATAGTTCTTGTTTATGGTCTCTTCTGCATCAATCAAATCACCAACAATCAAATCATCCTCATCAGAATAAGTATGTTGAAAATTAGCCAATGAATCAACTCGCGAAGAATATGGAGTTTGCCAACTATCTGTTGTGAGTTTTAAAATCGCCTCAAATGTTTGGGCATTAAAAACATTGCCAGATTTAGGACGAAGCATTATCATCACATTATCATTTTTGTTGTAAGTATCTTGCATCTTATCAAAAGCGATTAGTTGTGGATTATCTTCGCTAAAAAATATCCTATAATCAGAGCTAAATACCAAATTTTTAGCCCCATATGTTGCCACAGTCGCCAATAACAACATAAAAACCAAAACAGCAAAACGGTTTTTTAAAATAAAATTGGCATATTTTGTAATCATTTTTTAACCTCTTGTGGAATCCATGTTTGAGTGCGATAAAAAAAAGCTACATAACCACGAACTTTTAATTTACCATTTTCAAACCACATCTTGCAATCATATTCTTTGCCTTTTTTTGGTGAATATATTGTGCCACCTGAATACTCTTTGCCATCTTTTTTTAGATTTTCTAAAATTATCATACCTATTATTTTTTTATTTTTTCTTTTGCCTGTGCATTTATCACATATTGGGTCTTGCTCTTCTGACTTTTTGCGGAATAATTTAATAATTTTGCCATAAAATGCACCGTTTTTTTGATAAATTTGCACAATAGATTTTGCAGTGCCTGTCTCATCATCAATTGTTTTGTAGGTTCCTGTTAGTGGATCTGTGGTTGCCATAACATTATAACTGCTTATCAACAAAAATAAACCTATAATTTTAAATAAAGTTTTCATGATTCTCTCCTGTTTTAAAAAATAAAAAACTACATATTGTTATGTAGTCTCTCATACTCATCAGCAAAAATATTGTTTTGCAAATCTGCTTTGATTTTGTTACAATCAATTGCATCTGATAAGGGTTGCCAATTTAACCCATCTAAGGTTGAATTGATCATGCTTAATGTGGCAGAATCTGTGTCATCTACACCAAGATTTTGCCAGTTTATATCTGTTGTTGCTAACAATGCACCTCCGTATACTTGTGACCACAAGCCATACAAAATTTTCTCAGAACTAATGGATTTAGGAGGTATCAATTCTTTGTTATCAAAAGCCTTTTTTATAATATTGTTTATTATACCAATAACCAAAACTTCTTTTTTTTTAATCTGCTCTAAGGTTGCAGGCTGTAATTTAGCCAATATGTGGGATGAGCGCATTATTTGCATATTTTTAAAATCATCAGGATGTAGGCGATTTAATAACTGGTAAGTAAAAAATATCGCTATTATTTTTTGACGAGTTGAACCCTCATAATTAGCCACTTTTTGAAAAAAATCAATGTGGCTATCAATACAACAGGTGCATAAATCTGCCACAATTTCTTCTTTGTTGGCATAATGTAAATAAATCGTGCCTTTGGAGCATTGGATTTCTTTGGCAATTTTGTCCATAGACAAACCAGCAAAACCATCAGTTGATAGGATTTTGCGAGCAACATCTAAAACCAGATTCTTTCTGTTATTTATTTCTTGTTGTTTGCGTGATAATTTTTTGCAGCAAAATTTATCAGCAATTTTGTTCAATAAATCATTCAATGTTATCTCCAAATAATATTATTTTGACTATTCGTCAAATAATGACAATGTGTCAATTATAGTAATATTATTTGAAAAGTCAACTTTTTTTACAATAAAATTAAAAATAAATTGATATATATCGGTTATTTTATGTATAATCTCCATTTTGTTACGAGACCTTTGCATAATTCAAGTGCTGTTTAGAATAATAAGAAAATAGTGCATATTTTATTGTTGTTATAAATTGTGCTTGAATTATGCAAAGGTCTCGTTACATTTTTAAATTTAAATAATTATGCTATGCTCAAAAATAATGTAGTGCTATTTTCCGCTTTATTTGTTGTGTTTTTTATATCGTCCTGCTCGGCTGATTTAAAAAAAGATGCAGAAATTAAACAGAACACCGAACAACAAAATGTAGCTAAAAAAACAGCCGTAACCGAACAACAAAATGTAGCTAAAAAAACAGCCGTAACCGAACAACAAAATGTAGCTAAAAAAACAGCCGTAACCGAACAACAAAATGTAGCTAAAAAAACAGCCACAGAAGATAAATTGATAGAATCGGAGTGGCCAATAGAAGCAAATATAGACACAAAAGAAACAACAAATCAAAAAGTTTTAGTAAAAAATAATGAAACAGAAAGCGATAAAATATCTTCAATTAAATACTATAAAAAATTAAATAATAAATATCGAAAAATCGAAAAATATACTATAGAAGTGGATGCGCCATTAATAAAAAACAATGAATTTCCTGTGTCCCTACCTTATTACAACGATCTTTTGACTGGTAAAAATAAACTCAAAGCAATATTGATGATACCGATGAAGCTTACCATCACTAATTCAGCCCAACGGCGTCTGTTTACTATTTTTACTCAAAAATCAAAATCAACACTTAAAATTGGCACAAAATTAATAAAAGTAAAGCAGGTTTTTATAGAAAAAAATCAAGAGAGAGAAAATGATTTAGCTGTTTTTGTGGGAAACAACAAACAGATATATCATACAAAAAAATCAAAATCAAAATATATTATAAAATTTTTTCTGCCTGTAAATCACAAGCATTTTAATGACGGTTTTATTAAAGTTTCAATAGCATCAACCAATGGCATAGAATTAACAAAAATTTGTGAAAAACATATTACATGTATAAAACCTGCCTTTATTAAAATATTGCCAAGATATGTTCATTACAATTTTGATGTGGCAAATACTTCGGGCTTTAATAGGAACAAACCAAAACAAAAATTTACCATTAGTAGTTCTAATGTAAATTTATTAATAAAAGAAAACGGTAAGAAAAAAACAACTATATATTATCATAAGTTACCTGCATCATTTACAGTTAAATACGATGCAAAAAAAAGTAAATTTAATCGCAGTTTGATAAGAAAGTCTTTTATTGTAATAAAAAATAATTTGGATATATATCCCATAATACCCTATATGTCATCTGATAAGTATTCTATTGATGATGTGATAACAATAACTAATTTGACATCAAAACAAGAGTTGACCACACAGACAATTAATAGAGTCAAAAAAATGTCTACAAAACATTAAAACCATTTTGAGACCTTTGCATAATTCAAGTGCGATTTAAATAATAAGAAAATAGTGCATATTTTATTAAAAAAGAGGAAAATAGCTTGCTATTTGACAAGTTTTTTGGTAAAATAGGTGCATTTTATTGTTGTTATAAATTGTGCTTGAATTATGCAAAGGTCTCACTTTATGCTATTATGCTTACAAACTATTTAAAAATTGCCATTATGTTGCCACTATTTATGCAAGTTATTGTAGCTTGCTCTTCTGCTGAAACATATGTCATAGAATTACAGGCTCCACTTATAGATAACAACGAATTTCCAGTTGCTATTGATTATTATAACGACTTATTGGATAACAAAAATAAATTAAAAGCTTACTTGTTGGTGCCAGTTAAACTTACAATTACTGGCTCACAAAAAAGAAGGTTGTTTACAATTTATACCATGAACTCCAATTCTAAATTAAAATTTGGCACAGATTTATTAAAAATTAACCAAGTGCATCTAACTAAAAAACAAATAAAAGTAGCCAATTTACAAACTTTTATCGGTCCAGATAAAAATATTTACCATACAAAAAAATCAGATACAACTAATATTATAAAATTCAAAATACCTATCACCCACAAACACTTCAATGGCGGATCTGTGAAGATTCTTGTCGGATCTAGCAACGGCACAGAGCTCTCAAACATATGTGAACTAAATTCAAAATGTATGAAAGATGCATCTTTTACTATTAAACCTAGATACATTAAGTACGGTTTTAAGTTAAATGGAGGCTCTAACTACATACATTATGCGCCAACACACACAAATAAAGTTTATAAATCAAATGTGGACCTACATATCTTTAAAAACAACATTAAAAGAAATACATTGCTCCGCGAAGATTTACCAGCTTCATTTTCTGTGGGATACAATAAAAACAATCAAAAATATACCATAGATATTCGTCCTATAATTCCTTATATGTCATCTGATGCATATCACAGTAATGATAAAATTATAAGCACATACTCAGTATCTAAACCGATATTAGATTACAAAAACATCAAAAAAGCAGAAAAATTATTAGATAATTAAATAAATATGTTTTTTAATATTTTTATTATGGTATAGTAGGACACTCTTTTCTTAGGAATTTATTATGTTTAAAAATTATTTAAAGTATCTGTTATTATTATCTTTTCTTGCTGTATTCACAGTCGGTTGCTCATCCAATCAAGAAGAAGAATCTATTGATGATGAGACTGTTGTGGAGGGTGCTGTTGAAAAACCAGACAACAAAAAACAGTCTAAAACAACAAAACGAGCAAATGAAAATAGTAATAATGTCACAAGTATAAAAGGCAAAAAGGCATTGCCAGAAAAATATACTCTAGAAGTTGTAGCACCAAAAATAGACAACAATGTATTTCCAGTTCCAGTTAAATATTTTGATGATTTGTTGACTCATAATGGCAAACTAAAAGCAGTTTTGATGGTACCAATGAAACTTACTATTGAAAACACTCGTGAGCGTCGCCTGTTGACAATCTATACTCAAAATGTTAATTCACAAGTTCCATATGGTGCTGATTTAAGATCCATAAAACAACTTAATTTATCAAAAACGGAAAAGCATAGAGCGAATCTCTTAACTTTTGTAGGGCCAAATAAAAAAATATTTCGCACCGCAAGCTCTGCTACAACTCAGGTTGTAAATTTTAACTTACCAATAACTCACCAACATTTTCACGAAGGTCATGTCAAGGTGCTTGTAGGCTCATCAAATGGGGTGCAATTAACTGAAATTTGTGAGGTTAATAATACAGAATGTCTGACGAGTGCAACTTTTAAAGTCGTGCCAAGAGCCGTTCAATATTCCTTGGTGGCCACGGATAAATCATATTTTTTCAACCCCAGTCCTAATCAAAAATTTAAAATATTGAAATCAAATGTGGATGTGCAAGTAAATGAAAATAATGTGCAAAAGGCGATTGTTTCTCGTAAAAAATTGCCTGCTGAATTTCTTGTAGCTTATGTTACTCAAAAATTTAGACCTCATTTGGTGAATAGTGCAATGCCAAAATCAAGAGTGAATAACATGGACATATATCCTGTTATTTATTATATGTCATCAAATGCTTATAAGCCATCTGATGTAATTATTTCAACTCACTCTTCAACCCGTCCTGATATTACAGTCCGTAATGCTGCAAGAGCGGTTAAAATTTTACAAAAAAAATAGGAGTTTTAATTTTTTATATTTAAAAGGCACTCGATTGTGAGTGCCTTTTTTTTATTTAAAAACATTGTTGATTGATAACAGTTGTTTTGTAAGATGTGGTCTTATTAAAGTTTTTGCTATTTCTTTTATTTGCCAGTAATTGACTGCAACATCATATTTTTTTTGTAGCAATTGTAATATTATGGATCCACTATAGGACAAAAGTTTTTTGTCGTATGCGATAGTTACCCCTCTTTGAGGAAATATGTGATAAAAACAATCTTTTTTAATTGGTTCTGTGTTTTTAAAATCATACGAAAAATCTAGACCAAACCCTAAAAATTCAATTAAACTAAATTCAAAATTCCTTAAAACCTGATGAATGTTGATATTCTGATTTAAATCTTTCAAGGTATTTTTGTATAAATAAAAAATAACAGGGCATCCGAGACTGTGTGGTAGCAAGCGGTATATTAACTCATTTAAATAAATAGCACTCATAAGCTTGACCCCTTTTAATCTGTGATATCTGTTGTCTGTTGCCTCCCATTTGCTGGCAACTGATAATTTTTGATTATCTCTGTAGGATACTGCCAAAGCAGTAAATGGTTGCAAGCATAAGAACTTGTGTTTTTTAGATTGTTTTGCACCTTTTGCTAACAGGCTTATCATTCCATAATCACGGCTTAATAGTTTTAATATTTTGCTGTTATTGCCGTAATTTATGTGGTGCATTATAAAACATGGTTGCTTAAAAACATTCATCTGTTTTTAAAAGTTTCTTCAAAAATATTTGTTTTTAATTTTACCCATGTTTTTAAAAAAACCTTTTTATCAAAAAACTTTTCCAAAGATTGACGAGAATTTGTTGCAATTTGTTTTAATTTGCTACCATTTTTACCAATTATAATAGCCTTGTGATGTGTTTTTTCCACTAATATTACAGCTGATATTTTTACCATATTATTTTCTTCTATTATTTTTTCAATCTCAACCACTAATTGATAGGGCAGTTCTTGGTCTAATTGTTTTGTTAATTGCTCGCGAACGATTTCCGCACAAAGAAAATTGGTAGATTTATCTGTCAGCTCATCATTATTATAGATAAAATCAATTTTAGGTAAAAATGGTTGTATTTGATTTTTTAACAAGTCAATTGATATATTTTTTTTTGCAGATAAGGGTATAATTTGTGAAAAATTAAATAACTTATCTAATTTACTAATTTGCAACAACAGAACATTCTTATCTTTTATTAAGTCAATTTTTGTTAAAACCAACAAAACAGGAATATTTATTTTATGTTCAGTCATATGGTCTATAATTTTTTTATCTTCATTTGTAATTTTATTGGCTTGAATTAACAACAACACACAATCGACATCCTTTACGACAGATAGGGCAGTGCGATTTAATATTTGGTTAAATGTTTTAGTTTTCCCTAAATGAATTCCCGGTGTATCCATATAAATGTATTGGCAAGTTTTTTGGGTATCTATTCCAATTATGTTGTCTCGTGTGGTTTGGACTTTTGATGCAGTTATCGATAATTTTGTTTTTAATATAGAGTTTAGAAGAGTTGACTTTCCTACATTTGGACGACCTATAATGGCAATAAACCCACACTGCTTCATTTATTTTTTATCTCAATTAGGGCTTCTTTGGCAGCTTTTTGTTCTGCTTTTTTGCGGCTTTTATCACGACCACTTGTTTTTATTCTTAAGGATTCAATAAAGCAACCAACAATAAAGTCTTGTTCGTGTGCCATTCCTTCTGTTTTTAGTAATTCATATGAGGGTAAATCTAATTTTTGAGATTGCAGATATTCTTGTAATATTGTTTTGGAATCTTTGAGTGATTTTAGATCAGGAACAGCATTCAATCTATTACGATACAGATTAACTATTACATTTTGAGTAGTATCCATATTATAATAACTATCGAGATATATGGCGCCTATTATAGCCTCCAAAGCATCAGCTAAGATAGATTCACAGCGGAAACCTCCTGATTTTTTCTCTCCACTACCGAGATATAAAAAATCTCCAAGATCTATTTTATTGGCTATTGCACAAAGAGTTTCTTTGCGAACCATGCTAGCACGCAGACGAGATAACTCCCCTTCTTTTAAGTTTGTGTGTCGCTTATAAATTTCACTAGTAATGACAAAATTTAAAATACTGTCTCCTAAAAATTCCAATCTCTCGTTGTTTGTTTGTGATGCACTACGATGAGTTATAGAATTCCTTAATAGTTCCAAACTATTAAAGCGGTATTTTAAATTTTTCTCTAATATTTCAACATTATTCATAATAAAAAATTTAAAAAAAAAGCATATTATAACAAAATAGCAGGTAATTTTAAATTTTCTTTTGACAACATCGATATTAACCTTATCAGAGGTAGGCCCATAAGGGCAGTAGGGTCGTGTGATTCTATTGTTTTTAATAGACAAATACCTAATCCCTCCGACTTGAAGCTACCAGCACAATTATATGGCTTTTCTGTAAATAAATAATTTTCTATTGTTTTTTTGCTATTGTTTCTAAAATGGACGATAGTTTCGATGTTTGCCACTTGAAAATTATTTGTTTTTGAGTTCAATAAACATATTCCTGAATGAAATTTAACACTGTTATTTGAAAAATTTGTCAACTGCTCTATCGCTTTTTGATGAGTCAGTGGTTTCCCTATAATTAAATCATTATAGGTTGCAACTTGATCGCCTCCAATGATTAAAGCATCTGTAAAATTTTTTTTTAAACTATCTGCTTTTTTTATACTTAGTCTTTGCACTAAATCTGATGCTTTTTCATATTTTAGTGGGGTTTCATCGCAGCATGGGGCAACAGCTTCAAAAGGTATTTGTAATCTTTTTAATAAATTCTCTCGAATCTCTGATGTGGATGATAAGATAATTTTTTGCATTTTTTTTGTATTTTAATTATAAATTTGTTATTATACACTTTTTATTTTTTATGGAAATTTAATATGAATCAACAGTATCGTGACACAACCACAAAAATGGAAGAAGCTGGTGTTAAAACTGACTACATAATAGGTTGGCAAGGTGGCTTTATGAAGCATCCAAAACGAGAAGAACAAAGACTTACCGAAGCCTATGAGGCAGGATACAATGACGGTTATGAGGGTAAAAATGAATCCTACGCTAACTGGTCGTAAATAAAATTTGTTTTAAAAAACTATAAATCTGCTTAATGTTATTGATATCTAACAAAGTCAAAGAGTTGGGTAGATTTATTTTATAATCACTTGCCACCGCAATTATTTTTTTATCAATCCTGTATAACAATTCATTCTTTAACTCTTTTCTGTTTATTTCTATTTTAAGGTAATCTTCGTTTTTAAAGCCCTCAACAATAATTAAATCTAAATTATCCTGATTCAATCTGTTTAATTCGTCTTGCAAATTTGGTATATGTTCTTTTTTTCTATTAGCCATCATAACCCACTTATATGGAGAACTCAACAAAACACAAGATGCTCCACAAGATCTGAGCTTATAACTATCTTTGCCAGGAATATCAATGTCAAAATTATGATGAGAACCTTTAATAACAGCAACATTTATGTTGTCATCATCAAACATTTTCAATAATTTACAAATGAGAGTAGTTTTTCCTGTGCCACTTTTGGCAACAAAACCAATAATGGGTATTTTTTTCATATGATTAGGCATTTGCATAGTTTAACAAATAATACTTGCTAACAATACAATAATTTTATTTTAAATTTGTTAAAATATGCAATATCTAACAAGAAATTTTTTTAATGACCAACACAACTCTTTTTATTATTTTATTTTTTTTAATAATTATTTCTGGATTCTTTTCAGGGTCTGAGACCGCTTTGATGAAAATTAACCGACACAGGTTAAAGTATCTAAAAAATAAAGGTCACAAAGCTGCAATAATTACCGAAAAACTACTGCAAAGAACAGATAAACTTATCGGCATAATTCTGCTTGGCAATAATTTTGTCAATATATTAGCATCAGCTATTGCAACAATTATCGCAATGCGTATCTCAGGTGAGGGGGCAATTGCTATTGCAACCGGAACCCTAACCTTAGTTATTTTGATATTTGCCGAACTTGCCCCTAAAACTCTTGGAGCTCATCATCCTGAAAAATTTAGCTTTATATCAGCATACATTTATCGTATCTTGTTATTTGTTTTATACCCATTGATTTGGTTTATAAACCTAATTGCTAATAATTTATTAAAATTATTTGGAGTTAGTTTGGATGATAAAAAAATTGATATAAGTCGCGATGAATTACGCAATATTGTCGAAGAAGCAAGTGGCAACAATCCTCATGATTATCTAACGATGCTGACAAATGTCATTGATTTGGAAAAAATTACTATTGATGATATAATGATTCCTCGCAACAAGATAATAGGTATAGATATCAACGAATCATGGCAAGAAAATGAGCAATTTATTGTGGATTCTCCATATATCCGGTTGCCAGTTTATTCTGACACCATCGATAATATCAAAGGCATAATACATTTAAAAACAATAATAAATTCACAAATTGACAAAAAAACTATCCTTGATAATTGTCGCGATCCAATATTTGCTCCTCAAAACACATCCCTCACCGATCAATTATTAAAATTTCAACTATTAAAAAGAAGAACTGCATTTGTTGTTGATGAATACGGTAGCATAGTAGGTCTTAGCACATTAGAGGATATCTTAGAGGAAATAGTGGGGGATTTTACCAATCAGAACTCCCATCAAACCAACAAAATAATAAAACAAAGTAAGGGCTCCTATGTAATAGATGCAAGCATCAGTTTGCGTTTATTGAATTCCAGCCTTGGATTGAAGCTCCCTTTGAACTCTGCTAAAACTCTCAATGGATATATTTTAGAATATTTGAAGGATATTCCTAAAAAAGGAGTGAGTTTTTTACTGCAAGATAACCCATTGGAGGTTATGAGAATACAAAACAACCAAGTGCGAACAGTCAAGTTAATAAAAATAAAATGAGCAAAGATAAGATTCAATATATTTGTAAAAATTGTCAAGCTACTGCAATAAAATGGTCAGGGCAATGCACAAAATGTCATAATTGGAATTGTTTAGAGCAAATCAAGGTTGCTCTTAATATGCCAGATAAAATGATTGCGACAAACTATGCAGGATCTCAAAAACAAAGCGAGGTTATGTATTTATCACAAATAAAACCACAGCAACAAATTCGCAACACAACCAACATAAGTGAATTAGATCGTGTGCTCGGAGGTGGCTTGGTTATAGGATCGGTAGTTTTAATCGGTGGAGATCCTGGAATAGGAAAATCAACCCTTCTTTTGCAAGCTGCGATCAATCTTAGCACAACATACAAAGTTTTGTATATAACCGGAGAAGAATCTCTGCAACAGGTGTCACTTCGAAGTAAAAGATTAGAAATGCCCCCTAATGATTTGATGATTTTATGTGAGACAGGAATAGAGCATATCCAAGAGATAACAGCAAAACATCAACCGCAAGTTTTAGTTATTGATTCTATTCAAACTATATATAGTACCAACATAAACTCATCTCCTGGTAGCGTATCACAGGTAAAAGAGTGCACAGCAGCATTGGTTCGTTTTGCCAAACAAACCCAAACATCAGTTTTTATCATAGGTCATGTTACCAAAGAAGGAGCCATAGCAGGACCTAGAATTTTGGAGCACATGGTTGATACTGTTTTATATTTTGAAGGAGATAGCAACGCAAGGTTTCGTATTATTCGCTGTGTTAAAAATCGCTTTGGGGCAGCTGATGAGATAGGTGTATTTGTGATGAGCGACAAGGGGCTTTTGCCTGTATCAAATCCATCTGCTATTTTTTTATCACAACACTCATCTGATGTATCAGGATCTGTTATAATGGTGACATATGAGGGAACAAGACCGCTATTGTTAGAGATTCAAGCCTTGGTTGATGTAGCATACGGTCAGACAAGAAGATTAACCTTGGGGCTTGATCACAATCGTTTAGCAATGTTGCTTGCAGTATTGCATCAACATACAGGGCTTGCTATGTTTGACCAAGATGTCTATATCAATATTGTAGGAGGAGTTAGAATAAATGAAACTGCGGCAGATTTAGCCGTAGTATGTGCCTGCATATCATCATTTAAAAAAATAGCAATATCTAACAAAACTATTATTTTTGGCGAGATAGGTTTAGCAGGTGAAATTCGTCCTGTTCCAAATGGGGAGCAAAGATTACAAGAGGCATTAAAGCATGGTTATACACATGCTATAATACCACGAGCTAATCACCCAAAAAATAAAATAAAGAATATGAATATAGTATCTATAGATAGGCTGTCACAGGTTATAGACCACATATTGTAGATATTGTCAAATTAGTTATCAATATTAGCCTGTTTGGCTTGCATTATTATCCCAAAATAAGGGTGATCAAAATAATAATTCTCACCTAATTCTATGGTTTGATTTTGTTGCAATCTATATATATTGGTTTTTTTAAAGTCAAGTTTTGCAAACCAACTATCCAAAAAATCTAAGGCTTTGATGTTGATAATTTGATCTAATTTTTTTGTAGGTTTTAACATAACAACGTCTACATAAAAAATAAATTTTTTTTTATCGTTATATTTCAATAGAATAGACCCATCAAATTCGTGTAATTTTTTAACATTATGACTATTATTGTCTTTGATTTGTCTTATGAATTCTGGGTGTAATTTATTTTGTTTTTCGTTTATAATTTTCATAACAAACTGTTGTCTCCATTGTTGTTGTAAATCATCAAAGGCTATAATGCGAGTCTTGTTATATTTTATGTTGATAGCATTTAATATTCCAGTAGGGCTAAAAATTAGATGCTCCTTACCATTTGTTATTCTCACAGGGTTATTAACATCAACAACAGGCTGTATATAACTGATATATTTAATTATTTTGTATTTACCTTCGTTTGATTTTAATTTATCTAACACGTCTTTTAACAGGGTTGGTTGAGTTATTTTAAAGCCGTATTCTTCAAGTTTTTTTAGAGTAAAATATTGTTCTGTTTCAGGAATAGATGTGTTTTTATTATTGTCCGTATTCTTATTTTTAACAACATTTAAGTGTTTAAAAATAATTAATTCTACCTGTATATTATTTTTGTCGTCTGATATGGCAGGCATAGCATAAAATAGGGCAATGGCAAATATTATAAGTTTTTTCATAGTTTAATTTTCTCTATAAGTGACACAATAAAGTTTATTTTTTCATCATCTGTGGCAAGTGTTTTGTTAAATTCTAACCTATTATTATTTTTTAATTTATATATTTCAGGTTTGTCGGCAATTAGTTTAATTAAATTTGTCATATTTATTTTAGGATTATTTAAAATTTCCATATAACCACCGTCCTCATTCAATTGCATAGTTTTTATATTCATATGTTGCAATTGTAACCTAATTTGAGTTTGAAAAATCAAGTTTTTTAATTGTTTTGGTAATAAACCAAATCTATCAATTAACTCTAATTGAATACCATATAGAGATTTTTTATCAACCGAAGCGGCAATTTTTTTATAAAATACTAAACGTGTATTGATGTCAAAAATATAGGTCTCAGGGATCAGGGCAGGAATATCTATTTCAATACTGGTTTTTTTCTCATCCATTAATAGGTTATCAAGATTAGTAACCTTGCCTGTTTTTAGGATTGCAATTGTTTTTTGCAATATTTCCAAATAAAGATTGTAACCTATCTGTTGCATCTGTCCGCTTTGCTCTTCGCCCAAGATTTCTCCTGCACCACGGATTTCCATATCGTGGCTTGCTAAGGTAAAACCTGCTCCGAGATTATGAGTTTTTTCTATTGCCTCTAATCTTTTGATGCCATTTTTTGTTATTAAATTTTTATCAGGTATCAGTAAATAAGCATAGGCTTGATGAGACGATCTACCGACTCGTCCTCGTAATTGATGCAATTGTGCTAAGCCTAATTTATCAGCACGGTTGATTATAATAGTGTTAGCAGCTGCTATATCTATACCAGATTCAATAATAGTTGTTGCCACCAAAATATCAAATTTTTGCTCTGAAAACTCCATCATAACTCTCTCTAATTGAGTTTCGTTCATTTGTCCGTGGGCAAAATCAATCTTAGCATTTGGCAATAAAGAAGATAAGTTGCGACACATTTTGTTGATGGTTTGCACATTGTTATGCAAAAAATAAACCAAACCTCCTCTTGATATTTCACGATTTATAGCATCAACGATAATGTTATCATCCCATTGAGTTATAAAAGTTTTTATCTCTAATCTCTCAGGAGGTGGCGAAGCAATTATAGACAATTCTTTTAGTCCTGATAGACCAAAATTCAATGTTCTAGGAATAGGGGTGGCAGTCATGGTTAGAATATCAATATTAAGCCGATAGGTTTTTAATTTTTCTTTATGACGAACTCCAAAACGATGCTCCTCGTCAATAACAATAAGCCCTAGGTTTTTAAATTTATTATCACGACTTAATAATTTATGGGTACCAATAACAATATCCATCTCACCTGATAGCATTTTTGCACGAATTTCTTTTGTTTGTTTGGTCGTAGAAAAACGCGATAAAGCTGCAATATTGATAGGGTGATTAGCAAATCTATCAATAAAACTTTCATGGTGTTGCATAGCAAGTAGAGTGGTGGGGACTAAAATTATAGTCTGTCTATCAGATCCTGCACAAATAAAAGCAGCTCTCATAGCAACTTCTGTTTTACCAAAACCTACATCTCCGCAGATAACTCGATCCATAGGTTGTTTTTTTGCCATATCATTTTCAATATCATAGATAGCTTTTGCCTGATCTGTTGTTTCAATAAATTCAAACTCTCGAACAAATTTTTGATAAGATTTTTTATCAATTTTGTGGGAGAAGCCCTCTACCATCTGCCTTTTTGCATTCAATTCTAAAAGGGCAACCGCTGTATCGCGAATTTTTTTAGTGGCTTTTTTTTTCTCTTTTTCCCATCTGTTATTACCTAAACTATGCAAAGGAGCATTTTCAGAGCTTGTTCCAGTATAACGAGAAATCAGATTTAAATTAGCAACCGGGATATAAAGATAAGATTCGTTAGCAAAATTAAGCTTAATAAACTCCGTCTGGCTGTTTTTTAAAAATAACCCCAATCCACCAAAACGAGAAATGCCATAATCCATATGAACCAGAGCATCACCCAGATTCAAATCTTCTAAATTGTTAATAATATTGCCTGAATATGTATTTTTTTGTTGGGTTTTGCTGTCAATAATAGCTTTATATTTAGTTAATGTATCATCACAGATAATAGATGTATCTATTTGTTTTAATAGATAATTATAATTTGATGACGGTGCGACAATTAATTTTATTCTGCTGTTATTTTCTTTGAGTTGTTGATATGTTTCACAAAGAGTGGAATCTATTGCAAAGTCAGATAGGGCATCTTGAATAATTAAAGCCTTGCCTGCTGAATGACAGGTGATAATAATTGATCCTGTGTGTGTTTGGGAATAAGCAACAAAAGATTTAATAGCATTTTTATCAATTTTAGAATAGTTAAATTTATCAATAACTTGCAGTGTTTTTTTGAGAGGTTTTTTGTCTTCGGTAAAATAATAATTTTCTTTACTTTCTATTGTTTTTTTTATCGTTGCAGGGTCAAGATAAAGCTGTGAAACATCTAAAATAGGTTTATTTTTTTCTGTTAAATAAGCATATCTGCTATGACATATCTTAAAAAAATCATCCATACTCTGCATAGATTTATCAAAAACAAAAGTTGCATAATTCTCAGGTAAATAATTAAATATAGTTGCCATCTCTTTGAAAAACAAAGGAATATAATATTCAACTCCTGCGAATGTTTTGCCCTCCGATATTTTTTCATACATTGTATCAGAGCGGTAGGTGGGGAACTTTAAACGATAATTGTTACGAAAAAAATCAATGGAGTTGTCGTCCAATAAAAACTCTTTGGCAGGCAAAACTTCTATTTTATCAATTTTTTCAATAGTTCGTTGGTCAGATGTAGCAAAAATTCTAATAGATTCAATCTCATTATCAAATAACTCAATCCTAAAAGGATTTTTAGCAGCCATGGGATACAAATCAATAATTGATCCACGAATAGCATATTCTCCGTGTTTTTCTACCTGTGATACTCGGGTCCACATCATCTGTTCTAATTGAGATTTTAAATCATCTATATCCAATATATCGTTGTTTTTTAAAAGAAATACATTTGATTTCAAAAAATTACTGGGAACTATTTTTTGCATTAAAACATTTGCAGTTATGATTAAAAAACCTTTTTTAATTGTTGGTAACCTATATAGGGTTTTAAGTCTTTGGGAAATAATTTGATTAAAAGGAGAAAAGCCATCATATGGCAGAGTTTCATAATCAGCAAAATGCATAATGTTAGTGTCATCTACATCTGTCATAACAAACTTTAAAGTTTTTTCTAAATCAGTTGCATGTTTTTTGTCGCTACATATCAATAAGCAAAATTTTTTCTCGTTTTTATTTTTTTGCATAAAATGCTTTAACATCAAAGATGTGGCATATAAAGGCACAGCAGGATTTATAGGTTTTAAAGCAAAATCAAAACTCATACAACTAAACAAAAAAGAAAAAATTATAGGTATTGTAAACCAAAACTAAAACCAATATTCAATTATTAACAAAACCATAAGATTCTAAGTTTGTTATAATGTTATTCATAACTAACAAATAACTTCGCATAATGTATATTATGTTAAATTACATAAAATAATAGATGGCAGCAATTTGACAGGATACATATGGGAGTGATTTTCTTGTTGGGGACGATTTATGGATGAGGAATAAAAAATATGGTTTTTTTATGGTTTTTTTGAAGTTTGTTATCAAAGCCATTCTGCAATGACTTTGATATAATCATC
The DNA here is from genome assembly GCA_003645455.1 of Gammaproteobacteria bacterium. Taxonomy (GTDB): domain Bacteria; phylum Pseudomonadota; class Gammaproteobacteria; order QNFE01; family QNFE01; genus QNFE01. The sequence continues at coordinate 60,224 of QNFE01000003.1, forward strand.
TAAATTCTTTATGCTGTCATTAGGAGATGATTTTGAGCTGGAATTGCTTGCAGGTAAGTTATGAGCAATATTATTCCTGATATTATTTATTTTTTTAAAAGTCTTGCCTATTTCTATTTCTTTTGTTGATAATTTTTTGTTGTTCTTATAATCACTCCAAGAAAATAAAATATCCTTAGCTTCTTTTCTGTTATCTTTATTTGTGTCGTCTAATTTTTCTTTTTTGCACATAATAGATACACTTGCCTCAGCAAGGCACATATACGCCATAGAAAAATTTTTATTTTCATGATACCATTTAGATAAATTAAGTTGAAATTCTGGCAGTGATTGATTTTTGAATCTATTAAAAAAATCTTCTAAATCAGAAGCAATCAATGGCAATATTTTGTTGGATGATGTTTTAAAATTATCAATAGTTTGTGATAAACTGTTTATGCTTTTTTGTAAGGATCTCATATCTGAAATACTAATGGCATCAGATAATTGATTAAATTTTCCTGAAATATTTTTGTCATCAATGTTGGTATTAATTAGTTTTTTAAGTTCAAAACTGTTACCATAGTTTTTAAGATTACTAATTGCCTGACCCCAACTTAACAACTCATAAAATATAGAAACATCTATGATTACAGAAGCCTCATCTTTTTTTAACATAGCATAAAAGATTCCTTTTATCTTAAAACCTGCACGAATTTTGCCAAATTCTGCCACAATTAAAGACATTATAGAATGAGACCTAAAAAGATGAGTAATGTCTAAATACAACTGATCTTGCTCGCTTAAGTTCTCTATTATTTTTTGAAATTTTTCAAAAATACCCCATAATTCCTCTTGATTGTCTCCTGGAAGCACAACAAAACACTCAGATCCAGGTAATTTTTTACTAATTTTATCATTAAGTGGCTGTAAAAAGCAATCATCAATATCTGCATTTTCTTTTTTTTCTAAAATTTTATATGCATAGTCACTGTCATCATTATCACTATAAATTTCGTTAATATTGTCCCACATTGATTCGCTTGTACCAATTAAAAATAATCTATCAATTTTATACTTTTCAATTATAGGGTTGGTGGCATATTGTTGATTTCTATATAACTTATTGTTATTTTCAAATTTGTAAGTAGTTGTAGTATAATTGTTTTTATTGTTATCGTTTTTAGCAGATTTGCCAGTTCCCAGCAAACTTATAAGAATCTTTGCCATTATTGTCATTCCCCCCTATTTTGTAAAAAATTACACAATAACACAAAGTATGTTGATAAACAAAATTATCTTTTAAGGTTTTATGCTGTTATTCAAAGCAGGTAAAATATTTGGCAAAGATTGGTCAGATATTAGGCTCAAATGAATCATGTCTTTGTGTTTAATTTTTTCAATCGACAGATATCAAGAACTGTAGCTATTTTTATAATTGATAGGCCGTTTTTATACATTGGTTTGGACTATATTATTCTCACCCTTATTCCCTCCCTTCTCTTTGTGCTTTACTAAATGCAGCCTCTTGGATATTTAACAGTTAACAGTTATTAGTTGAGTTATCACTATTAATTTTTAACTATTCATTATTAACTATTTCAGTCGGGTCTCGGTCTCTGACAACAAGGGGACATGTCCCCTTGCCAAATTAGGGTGTCTTAATCCCCTCGGTGTTTTGTAATTGACAGAGGTAGTTAGAAAATTAGTATATTTGTGCCAGTGGTGAATTTTTAAAAAATAAACATAACTTGTTATGTTGTTTTTTACAAAATTTGACAATGGTGCAAAGATGCTGATTTAATGACTGCCTATGTTGATTACAAGACGCCATATGTCGGGTCTCGGTCTCTGACAACAAGGGGACATGTCCCCTTGTCAATAAAATAACCAGGTCTTAATCCCCTTTATGTCGAGCTTCTAATAATTGAAAATGGAGAGTTGATAATTGAGAATTTTGCATAACCTTACCTTGTGTTTTGTTTTATCCCATAATTTTGTTATACACAATTTTTGATTTTTAATTTTCAATTATTGTCGTCGGGTCTCGGTCTCTGACTTTAATAAACTTACGGCACTTATGCAATGTAAAAGCAGTCTTAATCCCCTTTATGTCGGGTCTCGGTCTCTGACCGAAAGGTTTTGTTCGTTCTGTTTCGTATACGAAAGGTCTTAATCCCCTTTATGTCGGGTCTCGGTCTCTGACCCTGTCAGTTACTGATGGTGGGATTAAAGATGCGTCTTAATCCCCTTTATGTCGGGTCTCGGTCTCTGACCAGAAGAAGTAATCGCCTGAAGAGGTAGTAAAATACAGTCTTAATCCCCTTTATGTCGGGTCTCGGTCTCTGACACAGAAATAATTGGTCGTGGCGAATGGCATAGTGCTTTGTCTTAATCCCCTTTATGTCGGGTCTCGGTCTCTGACTCTACCTCCTGTTTTTCACTTTTAAAAACAATTACTTACAGACCCCCGTTAACGGAAATCTGTCGTAGCGAAAATCTGACTATTTTTTTGAGTCAAAAACTGGTGTTTATTATACAATTTTATGGTTTTAAAAGTCAAGGTTTTTTTTGATTTTGGGTGGCTTTGAGAGATTAGATTTCCTCCCTGCGGTCGCGATGCTTTGTTTCTTCGTTTCTGGCAATGACAGTTCATCCGTCACTGCGAGCGAGCTTGGCGAAACGTGGCAGTCTCTCTTTTTACCCCAAGAGATTGCTTCGTTCCTCGTAATGACGGCAACGAATTACCTAACTTATACAGCAATGACGGCTCCCTAAAAGAGATTGCCATATTCACACACTCACTTGCAATGATGAGGTTTAATAATTAAAAAGGACAGTCATCATCATAAGCAGTATAACCGTTATTGTTATTATAAGAGTTGTGTTTTTGATAGACTTTGCAGAATATTTCCATATTTGTGACTATTTCTTGGAATACTGTCCGATCTTCATAGGCGATATGAAATGGAGCATCGTTTATCATCTGGTCGGTTTTTTTGGCAATTATTGCAGGATCGATAAAATAATCAGGCAACAGACGAGCTGCATTAATTTCTTGGGTTATTAAATCACATCTTAAATCGTGCTTGGTTTTCATTTATTTCTCCTTATTTTAGTAAAATTTTTTGGTAAAAGATAATCTAATGGCGTATCTTTGCCATAGATTGAAATTTTGGTTTTTTTATCAAAACGATATATTTTTATATCATCTTGTTTTGGATCAATTATTTTATTAATATCTGTTTGATATTCTAAGATTTGTCTGTTCGTTGTGTCTGCCATATATACCGAATATTGAATAGGCAAGGTTATGGCACACAGGTATTGGTGAACTTTTCTCAATCGTTTTTTGCATTTTATATCGTAACAAATTAAATATAAATTTGTATGTGCCATTTTTTAAAATAACTCCGCTTGAATGGGGGTTGTTATATTTAACACTACATCGTCATCGTTGTCATTGATGAGGCTGTTTTTGAGTTGATAACTTTGTAATCTTAACCATCTTCTGTATGGTGGTAGCCATTTTTCTAATTGATGATAATAGATTTTACGCCCTGTTTTTGATAACAAGCATTTTTTAGCATTTTTAATAAAATGTTCTTGGCGAATATCTTGCTCGGCAAACAAACGCCAGATAAAATATTCCGCCGAGGGGCGAATTGGCTCTATTATATCAGAGGCAAGAGCAGCATGATTGTAGGATGGTTTATGTAGAAAACCTATGTATGGATCCAGACCTGCTTGATATTAACTCGGCAGTTAAATACATGTATTCAACTTCCCATAAGAACTAACAAGGGGACATGTCCCCTTGTCAAAATAGAGAAGTTTATTGTTGCCAGTTTAATAAATAGCTTTGACAGCTTGGCTGTATAAAATTGTATAAGTCAAAGACAACACCGAATTAACAGGATCTGGGGCAGGATGTTTGGCTCGTTTGGTAAAATTCAAAGATGGAGCAAATAATTGAGTATAGGCTTGAAAGAAAAATTTGGAGGCACAGCCTTCTATACCGAGTAACTGGTTGGTATTGATGGGTTCTGTCAGAGATTTATTTGTCAATAAAAATTTTAATTTATCATAGGTTTGCTGTAAAATTTTATCTTTATCGGTGCGAGTGCTGGTGATTTTTTTAATCAATTTTAGCTGTTTGGTGATTTTGTTGGTAATTTGATGGGTTGCCAGATTAAGCGGAATATCTTTTTTTTCTAACCATCTATATTGTGAGATTCTGCCTTTGGCATCTTTGTGAGGCGAGCCAAAGATTATGACAGGTTCCACTGATCTTTTGTTGATAAAAACAATGCTGACATTATGCTTTTGGCAAGCATATAATAACTTGGCGTTGAGATTGCAGTGACCGTAGATTATTATTCTCTCGATGAGCTGCAAAGGTAAGGCTTGATAAGTTTTATCGGCTTTGAGTTTGATCCTTTTGCCATCGGTATCAAGGTTGATGTGTTGTTTGTCAATATAGATTGTTTTCATTTTAGTTGTTATCCGATATATATCATATTGTTTTCAGCAGGCTTCAAAGCAATGCCACAGGTTATCAGAGGATTATTTTTAGGTAATTTTATGATTAGAAAACGATCTGTTTTTTTGTTTAGTTGGGGGATGATCTGGTTTTTTATATTCTGGCAATTTGCCGGGGTCAGATAACACTCATAGACCGATTTTTGCCATTGATAAGAATAGGATTGCAAAATCTTGCATATACGAGATCGGGTGTTATGACAACTTATGTCATAGGATAATAAATAAAAATGATTATTTGGTTTTAAGCTCATAACAACAATGGTGGAATTAAAAAAAACCACTATTGTATATTATTTTTTTAAATATGTGTTTTATGACAAGCTTGTCATTTTTTTTGGCGAGTAAAAATAATGCCAGTCCATTTTTTAAGTGGTCAGGGTGGTTATCTCTTTTTGAAGTCGTCATTGCGAGGAATTCGCCGCAGAGCGGATACCGTGGCAATCTCTTGAGGGTTTAGTGTGTAACCTCAGGAGATTGCCACGGCTACGCCTCGCAATGACGGGGTTATGTTTTGGTGCTGTTGCGGTGTTTTATATTAACTTATTTCTTGTCTGCGAATTACCTAACTTATACAGCAATGACGGGGTTTTTTGTGGCAGTCTTTTGGTTTAGCCAAGAGATTGCTTCGCTACGCTCGCAATGACGGCTCCCTAAAAGAGGTTGCTTCGTTCCTCGCAATGACGGGGTTTTTTGTCATAACAAGCCATAAGTCGTCATCACGAGAGCTGTAGCGACAAAGTGATCTCTTAGGGTGTCCTCTTACCTTATGAGATTGCCGTGCTCGCAGTCGCTGCAATGACGGGGGTTTTTTTTGATGCATCATCGGAGATATATTTTTGTAAAATTTGTTGCAGAGAATCGGCAAAATCTGGAATATCGTAGGTTATGCCTCTGGCAGTGGTATATTCGGTTGGTTGACCTGTCAGAGTAAATGGGATAAAAGTTAGAGATTTAATATTATCCATTCTATTTTTCAAGCCTATGACACCTGCAACCCAGTCATTTTTTTGGTTATCTTTTTGTTCGGTATAGATGGGGGCTGTGATTAACATTTGGGCTAAGTTTGAGGTGCTGTTTTGCAAAGTGGCAATTCTGGCATTCATATCTTTGGTATTAGCCTCGTATGATTTGCATTCAAGGTGGATTAAAATGGCATTTTTAAGGACTAATAAAATATCAAATTCGGCATAGGGTGCTCCTGAGAGGCGTGAAAAAATTTTGATGCCGGCGGCTGCTTGGGAGACTATGCCATTAAAACCTGCGGTTTCATTTAACAAACGATAAATTTTATTTTCTACTACTTTTTCAAAAATTGGGCCGATTCTTGATAATTTATGAGGGTTGATTATTTTATTTAAGTATTTTTTTTGATGATATTCTAAGATATTTTTGACTCTGCCATATAGAGATTCTAAATGAGTTGATATATGGTTAATTGTGCCATCAGTTGAATTATGGCTTATATCTTTAAATAGATTTTCTATTTTTTCAATCGCGTATTCTGAAATATTGTTTTTATTAAATTCTATGCCAAAATGATCTTGCCCCATATACTTGCGGAAGAAATTCAAAAAAGACGGTAGGTTATCTATATCTTGTTGTTGTAAAAATCCGGTGGCTGTTTGTTGCCATATTTTGTATTTTTCTGCCCCGAAAATATCTGATAGATTCTGATATCGGGGGGCATACATATCAAACCATTCAAATTGGTTTTTTACATAATGATCTTGGTGTAATTTATAAATTGATTTTTGATCTTTGTATTCGGCTGGAATTTCAGGCACAGGTTTTTCTTTATCATCAACTTGCCAAAAAATATTTGGGGTTTTATTGATCTTAAAACCACGGACTAAAAATATCTCATCAAGGCTCAAAAATTTGTCATATGTTGTTTTTTTGATGTTAAAGTTTTTATCATATTCCCATAGATTAACCGGTTTATTATTGGCATATAACATCGTGTAGTTTTTTTGCAGACGATTTAAAGCTACAAACAAAGCGATGGGTGAGAATTTTTGGCCACCGTTGGTGATGGCATAAATTTGGTTATAATTTTCAAGGTTGATTTTTTCAATCGCCGCTATCATCGGTTTTGGTTCGTTGGTGTTCGCCACTTTTATGCTTTCTAAAACAACTAAACCTCTTTTTTTTAACACCTCATTAGCCCCTTTGGTCCAGTTTTTTTGAATTGATAAATCTGATTCTATCCAGATTATTCTGTCGTCTTGTTGTGATTTTTGAATAACCGGTGGCAAGTTGGATAGTTGCTGACCGGTTGAGATTAGAATAAATAAATTGTTTTTCATACTTTCTCCCATTCAAATTCTGTTATATTCTTTTGCTTACTATCAAAACAAACACCGATAATATAAATATCTTTGTTTTCATTTTGATATTTTTTATAATATTTTTTTTCTTTGATTTGTTGTAAAGCGGTCTCTTTTATATCCACTTTAAACTCTAAGATGATAATGCGGTTTGGCAGTTTTATCGTTAAATCAATCCGTCCGGTATTGGTGGCATCTTCTGCGATAATTTCAAAACCTAATGAGGCAAAATAGGCAAAGATAACCGAGGAATAATAACCCTCATAGTTTGCCATTACATTTTTGGTGTAGTTGTTATATGGGATAGAGGCGAAAAGAGATTTTAAAACCTGCTCCAAATCTTCTATGTTTTCTTGTAGAGTATCATATATTTTAATTTGATTGTCTGTTATTTTATGGGTTGAGTCGGTAAAATATTTAACAAATAATTCATTTAATGAGCCTTGCACTTCCTTGTTGGGGATTTTCATTTGATAAAATATTTTGTTTAATTTTTGTATTTTTTTATCAAAAGTTAAATAACCTGTCTGCCACAACAATGCTATTAGGTCTATTTTTTCAATATCAAAAGTATTGAGGGTTTCTTTGCTGACTACGATATTTTGTAGTTGTGGAATATTATAATCATTCTTTTTTAACATATCAATCAAAAACTTTGGACCACCTGTCTCCCACCAGTAATTTTGATATTCACAACCATTAGAGATAAATAACAATATATCATAAGGATTATAAAGCGGATCACCAAAATAATTATAACCATTATACCAAAGTTTTAGTTTTTCTAAATCAACATTTTTTTCTTTTAAATGCCCTGCAAAGATGGTTTTTATATCATTATGAGTATAACCACAAATGTTGGCATATTTTTGCATTGTTGTTATGTCTTGAATATTATTCAAGCCAGAAAATAAATTCAGTTTTGAAAACTTTGAAACCCCTGTCATAAAAACAAATTTGAGATATCTATCCGCACCTTTTATCACGGTATAAAATACTCGCAAAAGATCACGAGCTATTTGAGCTGTTTCTATATCATTTATATTATCCAATATCGGCTTGTCATATTCATCAATTAAGATAACAACTTTTTGATTATGTTTTTGATATGCTTTTTTTATTATTTCATTAAAGCAAGATGTTATATTTTGTGGTTTTTTACAAACTATATCTAATCTATCTGCATTGTCTAATAAAATATCAAACATTCTCTCTTTTATACCCTTATCTGTTTTATAGTCGCCAGTATTAAAATCAATTCTTATAACCGGATATTTTTGTTCCCAGTTATATTTATCATAGATATGCAACCCCTCAAACAATTCTTTGTTGCCGAGGAATATTTCAGATAATGTATCAAGGAATAGGCTTTTGCCAAAACGGCGAGGACGGCAGAGAAAATAATATTTTGCATTTTCAATTAAATCATATGCAATAGCAGTTTTATCAACATACAGATAATTTTGGGCTTTATCTCTTATGTCAGAAAAAGTTGTTATGCCAAGCGGTAGTTTTTTTAGTTTTTGTTTCATTTTTATGGTTTGCAAAAAATACCATTATAACACTTATCATAGATATTTATTTATTTCTTGACATCTTTGTTGTATTTTTTTCTTTTGTTTATTGGTGCCTGCAAAATCTGGAATCCATTTTTTTTCATCTTGCCAGATTTGTTTTATTTTTTGGGCTACTTGTTTTTTATGCTTTTCATCATCCCAGTTATCTTGTTTTAATTTGTTGAATAAAAATACCGCTGCTGATTCTGTTGGATTAGGACGTTTGTCGATCATTTGCTCTAATTCTCTCTCAAATGGTGACAGGCTATTGATGTAGTTTTCACGCTCTTGAATTTCTTTATTTTTTTGATCTTCTGCCTCTTGCAACTTTTTATCGTGGGCTTGCTGTATTTGTTGTTGTTTTTTTAGTTTGTGAGTTTTTTGTTGTTGTTTTCGTCTGTAATCTTGATGATAATTTTGGCAAAGTTTGGATATATTTTCGTCAATACTCTCATTGTCAATTTGCACCAACGCCCAGCCGAATGGGATAAGGTTATAATTATTTTTCGCTTGATCTGATGCCAACCAAATTGTCGTAGGTTTGTCGGCCATTATATCATCCATTTCTTTGGGGGTTTGGATTTTTATTTTTCCTGCTCTTGCACCATTTAGGGTTACAGACTCTGCTCCACTGTGACGACCGATACGAATAAGAAAGGCTTGATTGTTTTTTATTTGTTCGTCCATTAGTTGCAGTATTTTTTGGATGGCAGATAACCACTTGTTGTCTTGGTTTTGATAATTTAAATCTTCTAACATTTTTAACTCTTCTATCAAAATAGGTTTATAAAAATCATTGGCAAATTTGGCTAACTCATTTATATTCCAGCTATGTTGGGGGATTTTATCTTGATGAGTGTTTTTTATAGATGTTAGGTTTTGGATATTTATTGATCCTGCAAAGGCTTGATAATTAAAAACAGTTATGCTTTCAAATTGTTGTGCCATATCACTTGCCTTTGTTACGGTAATTTTGGAGCGTTTATTTTTTTTATTGATGGCAAAATTGATGGTGGTAGCAGAGTTATCTATTTCTGTTGTGGTTTTTTGATAACTGTTATCTGATATTTGAATCAGGCGAAATGGATCTTGATGCATATTTTGTCCACCTTTATAATTTAATAACCTCTCTTGTAATTTTTGGTTGCTTTCTTTTTCATTTTTAAGAGGTTCGGCTTGATTTAAACCATCTAAGATTGCAGTTCGCAAAGCACCCTTGAAACTGCTGCCAGCAATTATAGGTAAATTATCATATGGATTAAAAGCGGTTCGCTCTAATTCCAAAGCATTGATAACTTTCTTTTGTTTTCGTTCTTTATTATTGCTTTCTTTTTGGGCGGCTTGCCCTATTCTTTTGTTGTATAATTCGTTGATGCCAGTTGAGACTGGGATTTGAAAATTTGATATATTGATTATTTTTGTGGTCTGATTTTTGAAAAACTTTTGCACTCCCAGTAAGGCTTTATCACCTACTGATGAGACAATTTTATCTAACTCTTCTTTTTCTCGTAAATTTAATATATTCATTAAAGAAAATGTATCAAACGAGTATAAAACTTCATTTTCAATGATATAATTAGTTGGATTAAAATCAAGATTAGCCCCGATATGGATAGGTGATAAAGCGGTTATTTTTATATTGTGAGTATCAAATGTTTTCATAATTATAATCTAAATAAACTGGAATTACAATGGCATAGGCTTGATGCACAGTCTTGGGAATGCTCTGGGATATATTGCAGGTAATGGCGGCTCCGAGATATTGTTGATTATTCATTGTGGTGGTGATTATCGCTCCTGATTTTGCCAGCATTATGGGGTTTTTAAAAGGCTTGGCGACAGATGAACCGTGTTTGCCAAATTTGGTTGTGGGAGTATAAAATGTATTATCGCTTTGATAATTTTGTCCTTGTAGTTGCATCAAAGATAAGGACAAAAAAGAATTAACCTGTTGGTTAATATTCCATTGATGTTCTTTAAAACCTATAATCCTAAACTTACCCATTCCAATTGTGGCATCTTTGCCATAACCTATGTCGCCTATTTGGGATATTATTTTTTCTAAATTTTTTATATCAAGCAGGCTTTCATCTAACAACAAATAAAAATCTAAATTGTTTTGATATGAAAAGGTAGCGACTTGATATGGAGCATAATCATTGCCTGTTGTGCTACCTAACAACCTATTGATTGAGTTATGGGTTCTATGCTGTTTTTTAATTTTATTTTTTTTGTCATCTGTGATGTTATCTAACCATTGACTGATAGGTTTTTTAATATTTTCAATTTGGATAAAATTTAATTTTTTAATTTTTTTTCTATCTTGGGTTTTATGTTTGCCAAAATAAAAATAAGGCAGAGTTGGTTTTATTATATGCTCGGCAGGATAAGAGTCCGATATAATTAAAAATGGATTTCTAACATAATCTTGCAACAGAGAGTTTAGTTTATATTCACCGAGACTGTGCACTATTTGCCAACAGATTTGTCCGAACAGGGTGTCGCCGGTTAATTCTGTGGCAAAATCTGCCAAGGGTTGGATTGAAAATTTATATAATTTCATTATTATTTATTTGATTTGAATCTGATCTAATTTTTCTTGAATATCTTTGTCGTCTAATTTTAAATTTTCAAATTTAATTTTGCCAAACCCACGGGAGATAGAGCCACCTAAACCGGTTAATTCTAATAATTTCAAACCTTTTAAAATCATTTCTAAATTATCATCATTATCATGCACTCGCACTGATAAATTAAAATCAAATTCTGCCCCGGCTGGCACTCTTTCAATGTTGCGCGGATTGGCTGCTGTGCCTTGGATGCGATCAATGGTGTTTTCCATTTTTATCTCTGTTTTTTGTAGGTTTTTATTTTCTATTTGTTGTAACCAGTCTGGGTTTAAGTTGCAGTCCCAAAAAGATAAACGGGTCGGACCGATTTGTTTTAATAATTCATCAGAGGTGTTGTTGTCAGCTGCTCCACCAAATAATTTTAAAATTGTTTTGGCATCATCTTGGTTGGCTGTTAATTTACCGATATGCTGGAAGCTTAATACCGCACCATCTGTGTCACCGACTGTGCCGATGTGCCATTCTAACAAGGAGCGGATTTTGCCTTTGATGGATGAACCTGGGATATAAGGGTTACTGTTGGTATGGTTTTTGATAACTGGATTATCTGTGCCACCTATGTGCATCTGGGCATGGCCTGCACCTATATGCAAACCTGATTGAAGTTTTATGGTGGCAGTGATTTTTTGAATGTTAATAAGTTTCATTTTTTTCTCCTAAATTTTAACTTTTTGGACCATAGACTTTATAAAAACCCATAAAAGCTTCCATAAAAGTTTTAAAAATATTCATTGTTTTTTGATCCGTTACCTGTTTTAAACAATGATTGATAAGTTGCATATAATTATCATCTACATGTTTGCGTCCTTTGGCATAAGCAACCTTGGCATTTATCATTTTGATGAATGGTAGATATTCTTTGAATTTATCGACATCTGCTTGTTGAGTTTTTTCATGCCACATTACAATTTCATCATAAAATCTTCTGAGTTGGGTTGGTTTGTTGTTTTTATTCTCTCCTATTTTTTGAGCGGTTTCTTTGGCAGTGCTGCTGAATAATTCCGCATCAATGGTGCCAGTAAATTTAATTTTGTCAAGTTGTTGTTGGTGCATTTTTTAACTCCTTTGTTGGTATAAGTGGGTGAACAGAACAATTTTATAATTTTGTGAATGTTTTTCAATATTTTTGGCAATAATTTCTGCCATATCTTGGGCTAATTTTTGTTTTTCATCATTTGTTAAGTGTTTTTGCAACTCTAATAATCGATGAGTCCGATAAGCAAAATATGCTTGCCAAATTGAATTTTCAGGATTTTCTTTTACTTTGTTTTGCATATCTATTAGATGCAATAAGCGGTAAACATAACCTGTGCTAAGGTTGCCATCAAACCCTGTGATAAGATTTTGTAAAGCTGGTAGTTTTTGTTGAGTTAAATCATTAAATTCATCCCATTTCATAGTTTCATCAAAACAAGTAATGGCATTTTTGGGGTCTAGATTTTTTTTAGTTAGGTTGTAGTTTTTGGCTTTTTCCAAAGATTGCTCTGCCATCTGGGCGAGTTGCTTGATGGGCATGTTAGGTTGGGTCATTGATAAACCCACCGAAAAGTGAATTTTTTTGTTATGGCAGACGAATCTTTTAAAATCTTGCTCTAATCTGCTGGTTAGTTTTATTTGTGAGTGCCAAGGCCCGATAAGAAAAAAATCATCACCGCCTGCGAATACTGTATAGGTATTGGGAAATTCTTTTTGACATAAATCTGGTAAATATATCGTCCAAAAATTATTCAACAATCGTGAGGTGGCAAACATTATGCCTAAGTTCATATTTTCAATGCCCTGTTGGAACAATAAACCTAAATCATCAATGTCACCTTTGAGTGCAATGAGAGCTTTTTGCCCTAAGTATTTATTTTGATTTTTGTGGTATTTTTGATCCTCACAGGCAAGATGGCTAAATGTTTTTGGCATACCTAGATGAATATCATTTTTATCATCACTTATTGTTTTATATCTATCTTTTTCTAGTTGTGTTTTTGGTATATTTTTTGAGTTCCATATTGGTATATATGAGTTTATTTTTATGGTAGAGATGCCGGTGAATTTGCTTGATAAATCCCATCTAATAATTGTATTATTGATGTTGTCAGTTTTGTTGGCAAAAGATACATAAAACCCAAAAATTGGTAGCAAAAGTTTGTTTTTAGAATTATTGTTTTTTTCTGTTATAGTTATAAATTTGTTATTAGTGAGCCATTTACCGATATTGATATGGTCTTGGGCTAAATCGCATAAATTTAAACTATCTTGTTGGCTTGTTGCCGGAGTTTGGCCGTCAATATCACACAGCCCCATATTTTTATCAAAACTATTGAGATAATCTTGATAAACTGGTGATTGATTAGTATTTGACAAATTAAACCTTTGGAATTTTTGAATTTCTAAGTTTTTTCTGATTTTATCTTGTAAATTTTGTAAATTATCAGTAAAAAAATCATCTATTGAGGTCTCTGTTGTGGCAATTCCTAGGCTATTTTGACCGAAGGTATGTTTGATAAACCATTGATTTAATTCTTCTTTAACCTCTGCAATAATTTTTTTGTTATCTTCTGTATTAGGAGCAATTATATTAAATTTGCCGGCGACACTTAACAATAAAGATGTAGGTGGCAATTGGAGTTGTTGTAAAATTTTAATGACCGCTAATTCTGATAAAAGTGAGACATAAAACGATCTGCCGCGGAGGATTTTGGCAGCATTTTTGGTTGATTGCGCACCATCTTTGAAGATAAAATCTTGAATGGCAAATAAATCTCCTTGAATATATAACAAATTATTTTTATCTTTTTGAATATTTTCAATTAGGGCAGCACAAAAAGCGGTGGTTATTTTATATTCATCAAATAAAGAGACATTATTTTGAGAACTGGGTAAGTTTGAGGCATATTTTTCAAAAAAACTAATAAAATCATTCAACCATAAATCTGGATTTTTGGCATCAAAATTATTGATGTTATTAAAATCTGTTATTAGATTATTTTTTAATAATTCGTTGTCATAGTTTGTCTCTTGTTGCGTTGTTGGAAAAATACAATTAGCTGTAAGCTCTGTTGGTTTATAAACATAATCACCTGTGTTTTGGTGGTGGATTTTAGAGAATATTGAGGTTAAAAATTTGTTATTATCATCATTTATATTTTTGTCACCTGTGCTAATTTTTAATGATTGTTGATATATATTTTGATAATTTTCATTATCTTGGTTTTTAACTCGCGGGATTTTTGTTAATAATTCAGTGGTTTTGGTTGGTTCTAATTCAAAATATAAACATAGTTTTTTTAAATATTTTTCAGTATTTAAAAATGTCATTTTATAATATTGATTCAGGTTTTTGGTCATTTGTTTTTATGGTTGATTGGGTAATTGTAATAATCGCACTTTATAATTCGCACTCATTAAAAATTGTTTTATTATAACTGGTAAAAATTTATTTTGCAACCAATTTTGCCATTTTAACCAATCTTTTTGCCAAACCGGAGCAAAACCATGGGATAAAATTGAATTATTACGAATCAAAGTTAAATCTCGCAGTATATCTAATTCTGTTTTGATTTGTTGTGTTAGATGAGTTTTTGGCAAAAGGGCCATGATTATTTGATATGAAACCCACAATCCCGCCTGATATTTGCCTTCTTTATTTTTGATTATGTTTATCTCTTTGGGTAGTTTTTTAATGACGGATTCATCTATATCGCAGGTTTTGATTTTTAAATGAAACTCCAACATCCATTGGGCGATAAGCTCCATCATTCTGTATATTCTAATAACCGCATCATCATACTTTTTTTTATCAACGCATCTTAGGCAGTTTTGATATAAATCTATTATTAACAACGGCTTATATAACTTATGTTGCGGATTGTTGAGGATGATTAAATTGTTAAAAATTTCTCTACCGGAGTTATAATTTTTTATAATTTGTTTTTTATAGGGTTTTAAAATATCATATGCCATCTGATATTTAAAGTCATCCCATTGGGCAAAACCATGGCACAAAGTAGCGTAATTTTTATTTATATTTTTAAAACCGATGGCTGCACTATTGAAAAAATATCCTTGCCATAATAATAAATATGGTTTTTCGGCGATTTGATTTTGCAATTGTTCTGCTTTAATATTTTGACTTATTTGAGTGTTGTCGGATACTTTGATTAAGTTTAATCTCTCTCCTGTGGTGAGATTTAATTGAATTTGTCGATATTGCAACGAGACCACGACCAAAGATGCCGACATAGTTTTGGTGCCACCGGTATAATCGGCAATTATTTTATGTTGTGGATATTCTTGTAAAAGTTGTTGTATTTTTTCTTTTAATAGGATGCAGGTTTGGGTTAAATCATCCGCAGGCACGATAAGAATTTGAAAGTTTTGAATCTTCGCCTGAGTTGGAATATTAGGCAAAGTTGGTTTTTTGTCAGCAAAACTCGCCTTGATGAAAATACCTTTTTTGCTTACTTGCTGACAAGAATCTTCGGTGCAAATAAAAATAGTTAAAGCAGGTTTTGTTGCCGAAATAGCAGTTATAATCGGAGCCGAGTTGCCACCGACTGTTATTAGTAATATGTTATTAGAGGTATGTTTGTTATTTTGCATGCCGAATATAATAACATTTATTTTAAAAATATAATGAATGACAAGCTTGTCGTTTTTGACAATTTTGTTTATGTTATCATATAGATTTTTACTATGCAAAAAATAATCAATGAACTATGAAAAAAAAATTATAAATTCTGATTTGTATTTTAAAATAAAAATCATTGCAAAAGAGGTTTTTTTGCAATGGTTAGATAAAGCTCGTAGAACTTATAATATATCGCCTCTTTTGTATAACAAAATTAAAAACGATAATGTTGAAAGTATTTTTTTAGAGCATTTAAAAAAAGCGATTAAATCACTAATTGAAGATAAATCTGAAGATAAAAAATCAATTAGTGGTTGGTCTTTTGGTTTTTTATGTGGACACTTACAAGGAAGTATAGATTATGCTTGGTTTCATAAATATGTGGTTGAGTGTAGCAAAGATTATGAAGATTTAATGAAAATTAAAGCAATTATTGCATTTTTAAAATGGAACAACGAGTCATTAGATAAAATATTTACAATTTACAAGCATCTATTGGAGCATAGAGTAGAGCCTATTAAATCGCCTGAAACTATTCCTGATAACATAATTCCAATATTTAACAATAGAGATTCAAATTTATTTGAAGAAAACGAATTTAAAAAAGAAACGATTGTTATTTTATCAAATCTTTTAAAAACAAAATACAAAAAACTATCAAACAATAAAAAATCTGTGTGTTGCCCCAGCATTGATAAATATTTAAAAATAGATGATATAAAAAATATAGTAGGAATAGAGCATTTTGCCTGATTTATGCAAAAATTTAATTAGTCAGTTATAGATGGCTCTGGTGGTTTTTTGTTGACTATAATTTTAATCTCTTCAACGCTCATATCAAGAATTTTGGCAATTTCTGTTATTGATACACCGTTCTTATACATGGTTTGAATTGTTTGGTTTTTGCCCTCTTTCTTGCCCTCTTTCTTGCCCTCTTTCTTGCCCTCTTTCTTGCCCTCTATTTTACCCTCTATTTTACCCTCTATTTTACCCTCTATTTTACCCTCTATTTTACCCTCTATTTTACCCTCTATTTTACCCTCTATTTTACCCTCTATTTTACCCTCTATTTTACCCTCTATTTTACCTTCTTTCT